>DUGC01000020.1 GCA_013331625.1 Candidatus Iainarchaeum sp.
CTCACTGAAAACAACCTTCTTGTGAAAAGGGGGAATAGGTACGGGCAGGTATATTTCTTGTCAGACCAGCTGGGGGAAAAGCGGGAGTTGTTTAAAAAATTGTTTGAGAGTAGTAGTGTAACGGGGGAAGAGAAATGACAAAGGACAATCCAAGGGCGGTATTCTATGTTACAGGGATCGTGGCTATTTTAGTGCTCGCAATTGTGTTCTCGACGCTTTTTGTCGACACGCTAACGCCCACGGTAAAATTCAAGCATGGCAGGGGCATTATAGAGGCACTTGAGTTCCGCGAAAATTTCCAGTTCATGAACCTGCTGCTCACAACCATGAACGGCATTTTGCTGATCTACCTGCTCTATAATTATGTTTCAATTTACCTGCGGCTGCACTCAAACTTCTCCCTCGGCCTCATAATCATAGCCTCAGCGCTTCTGGCACACTCCATTTCCGCAAACCCCCTCATAGCCCAGCTCTTTGGCTTTAGGGGAAGCGGCCTTGGGCCATTCACCATAATACCNNTCCTTTTTCACCCTCATTGCAGCGTTAGTGCTCATCTACCTTAGCAGGCAGTGATTTGGGAACGCTTCAAGCACGCAGCGGGAAAGCAAAAACTATCGCCTTCTCCCCCTCAATTGCCCTTAGAATTGTGTGAGATTTGTGCCTAATTGCGGAATACGCTTTTTTTAAAGGGAGGCAGCAATCAATGCAGGATAAACCTGATTGGAGGTGTTTTAGGTTGAATGGAAAAAAGTTATCGGTCATTGGCGCCGCATTTGTTNNCTCGTTTCTGCGGCAGACCAGAACAATGCCAATATTTCAAAGGCTGACAGCGGCACTGAAAGGGCAGCGCAGGCAAAGGAATTGCGCGATGCGATAAAGCAGGCTGTTGCAGACAATGATTTTGAGGCATTCAGGAAGGCATTTGAAGGCGGGCTGGAGGCAAAGTTCAATAAGATGGTTGAAAGCCACCAGAAGCAGAAAGCTGTTACAGACGCAATAAATAGCGGGAACTACAACGCATGGGTTGCTGCAATGGATGAAAAGCGGAGCCCGATGGCGCAAAAGCTCCTCTCAAGGATAAATGAGCAGAATTTTTCGCTCCTCAAGGATTTGCTCGCGGCAAGGGAGGCTGGCGAGAAGGAGAAGATGAAGGAAATATCATCCGAACTGGGCCTTGATGCCCGCGGCATGGGCATGGGAGTCCTGAACGGAATGAAGAACGGCATTGAAGACGGGCACAAAATGATGAAAGGAATGCAAAAAAGAAGCGGAATGCAAAAATTTCACCCCGAAATAGAGCAGGATTAGATATATCAGCAGAAGGCCTGGAACAGGGCCTTTTGCCATCCCCTTATTTTTACAAATTATTGCTGTTTTTGAGGTAATATTAATTAATTGGAAAGCGCCCGGGCGGGGGCAAGATACTTTATAAATGCGGAAAGGACGCAACAGCAATGTTCAATTCGCGCGCGGATAAAAAGGGGCCACCCATCCATGCTTTGCGAAAAATAGCGCCCCTGCAAAAAATATGCTCAATTTGGGTGTAAATTCGGCCTAGCTTATTTAAGCGAAAAAGCGGCATATCCTAAGGCAAGCAGCTTTTTGCAGATGGTTTTTGGGTGGAATCCATAAAAATGCGAATTTTCGGGCACCTGCCCCTGTTTTCGCCACAGTGGCGGCTCTTGAATGGGGGCCATTAGAAATGCCAACCGTCCTTGCGCTCAAAGGCGTGTGGAAAGTGTACAGGATGGACAGCATCGAGGTCCCTGCGCTCAAGGGGCTTGATATGAAAGTCGAGGAGGGCGAATTTGTTTCTGTCATGGGGGCGTCAGGATCGGGAAAATCGACCGCACTCAATATCATGGGGTGCCTTGACAGCCCCACAAGAGGCAAAGTGTTTCTTGACGGGGTTGACATCACTGCGCTTCCCGAATCTCAAATTGCGCGCATGAGGGGCAGCAAGATAGGCTTTGTGTTCCAGGCATTCAATCTCCACCCCACGCTCAATGTCTTTGAAAATATCTGCCTGCCGATGAGGATCCATGAATTCCCGCAGGCGCAAATAAAAAGAAGGGCGGATGAGCTCATAGGCCTTGTGGGGTTATCGCACAGGGAAAGCCATTACCCTTCGCAGCTTTCGGGAGGCGAGAAGCAAAGGGTTGCAATAGCGCGTGCGCTTTCAACTTCGCCTTCAATGGTGCTTGCTGACGAGCCTACGGGAAACCTTGATTCAAGGACCAGCCACGAGATCATGGGCCTGCTCTCCGGCTTGCACAAAGAGGGCAAGACGATTGTGGTCGTGACACATGAGCGTGACATTGCATCTTACGCGCAAAGGACAATAACTATCAGGGACGGGAAGGCGCTCTCGGCAAGGAAAAGAGGCGGGGAAAGTGGATAAGGCAGTGGTTTTTATCGGAGGGGTTATTGCAGGCCTGCTTGTTGCAACGGCAGGGGTGTATGTGCTAGGGCAAAACGAACAGAGGACGGTATTTGGGGATGAGGGTAGTTTTTACAGTTCCGTGAAAGAGAGGCTGGGCCTGCCAGCGGAGGCTGCAGTTGGCGAGGTCAACGAGGCCCTCGGCCTGCCGGAAGATGCAACGCCACAGGAAGTGTTTGCGAAAATGAGGGAGAGGCGGGGGGATTTCAACATGACGGGAAGGGACCGCGACCGGAACGGCCCTTTTGGAGTTGATGCGGCCGCCGATTGATAATTGAAATTGGAATGGAAAAAATGCGGGGGGATGTAAAGATGAAGGATAAAAAACAACCGTTTCGGCGGTTTTTGCAAACTTGGGNNATATAATTACACTTTTAATAAAAAAATTTTATTGGCAGTTTTCATTGCGGCATTATTTTTTGCCGCCCAGGGCGCGCAGGCATCGGATTACGGGATGCTGGCAGAGGTCGTATCCACGAGCTTTTTGCCGACATCAATACATGCAGGGGATGTGATCACCATTGCGGCCAAGATAAACAACCGGGGCACATCGATTCCGATGGAAGGCACAACTGTTTCAATTGATGCCGGCAGCCAGTTTGAGCAGATAGATGCAGATGCAGAAATCGGCACCATAAGGCAGGGGGCGCAAAAAACGGCTATATTCACGCTGCGGGCAAAGCAGGACACTCCCGTGGGCTATTATCCTGCAACCATCATGATAAATTATGCAAGGGGCGAAAGCCTTATCAGCCAGGACGAGAATATCCTCATCCCGGTTTCAAGGACGGAAAGGAACATCGAAGTGAAGGTTTCGCCCAGCGTGATAAACCCGGGAAACCCGACGCAGATTTCCTTTACCCTTGACAATGCCGGGGACAGCGCGATTTCAAACATACTTTTCAGCTGGCAGGAAAGCGATAACCTCATACTTCCGCTTGGCAGCGACAACCGCAGGTATGTGGGGATAATAATGCCGGGAGGGCAGGAGACGGCAACATACACTGTTGCAGCCGACCCTAATATAACTCCGGGGATTTACTCGCTTGACGTGAGCGTGAATTTCACTGATTCGAACGGGACGAGGGCACAGGCCTCAAAAGTCGGGCTGATAATCGGAGGAGGGACCGATTTTGAAGTCAGCGCGCAGAATGCTTCCGGCGGCCAGCTATCGCTTAGCATTGCAAACATCGGGGCGAATAACGCGCAGTCGGTTGTGGTCAGGGTGCCAAGGCAGGCTGCTGCAGGCATAACAAGTGAGGCCACACAGATACTGGGAAACCTCAACAGGGGGGACTTCACGATCGCGACAGTTGAAACGCAGCAAAGGCAGGTTTCCTCTTCAAGTGCTTCAGGAAGCGGCAATGCCGCTAATAGAGGCATGGGGATCGGGGGATTTGGAAGGGTGTTGCAAGGCCCCCAGCAGGCAACCGGGCAAAGCGGGCAGGTACAGCAGGCTATCAGGCCTGATCGCAACAGCACGGCATCTGAACTTGATGTGCAAATAGAGTATACTGACACGACAGGCCAAAGGCAGAGCGTCCCAAAGAAAGTGCAGCTTGCAGCGCAAGCATTTGGAAGCATCAGCGGCACTGATGAGAGCGGGCAAAGAGGGCAGGGATTGCCGTTTCTCCCTATAGGGCTTCTCGTGATGTTTGCAGCAGGGGCTGCAGCATATAACCATTTCAGGGCGAAAAAGAGCTGGATTGATGCGGGAAAAATAATTGGCGCAATTATT
>DUGC01000047.1 GCA_013331625.1 Candidatus Iainarchaeum sp.
TGTCTGCTTTGGTGGCGATGTTTATTGGCAGGATTCGTGCGGGGTTAGGGGGGCTCTTAAGAGGGATTGTCCGTATGGTTGTGGAAGCGGGAAATGCCTGCCAAAGCCTTTGCCAAAGCCGGGGGGCATTGATTTTTGTTCTTCAAGTTCCAAGTGCTCTGCAGGGCAGGGTAATTGCAAGGGCAGTTCTGATTGTAAAGCCGGGCTTGTCTGCGTTCCGGATGTCGGTTCTAAATATGGCTTTGGCGCAAATGTTGATGTTTGTGAAGTGCCTTCGTGCAAAGACAGCGATAATGGGAAAAATTATTCTGTTAGTGGGGGCGTGACCACAAATAATCTTATTTTTTCTGACTTTTGCCTTGCAGACAACAGGAGAGTGAAGGAATATTTCTGCAAGACTGGTTTTGTCGATGAAGTCATATACAATTGCCCTTTTGGGTGCAGCAACGGAAAGTGCGGTGCAAAGCAGGTGTGCACTCAAAAAGCGTCATATTCGTGCATAAATGGGGATGTTTACTGGTATGATTCCTGTGGCGAGATGGGTGCCCTCAAAGAGTCATGCGGCAGTCTCGGGTGCAACGCAAATTCATGCAAAAAGCCCCCTGTATGCACAAAATACAATGCTGTAGCATGCTATGACAATGATGTGTATTGGTATAACTCGTGCGGTGGCAGGGAAACCAAAAAGTTGGAATGCGGTTCTTTTGGGTGCAGTAACGGGAATTGCAATCCTCCCCCGTCATGCAGTGAGGGCTGGTATTGCAAGGATGGCAGCACGCAGGAGCGCAAGGACAAGTCCTGCCAGATCATCAATTCGCAGTACTGTCCAAATGGCTGTGACAGTGCTAGCGGACAGTGCAAGCCTAATCCTTCCTGCGCGCCACATTGGGAGTGCAGCGGGCAGGAATTGCGGTATGTGGATGCTTCCTGCAATGTTTCAACGAAGTCAGTTTGTAATTTGGGGGGCGAAACATGTGATGCGTCAGCTGGCAGGTGTGTGCCTTCCCAATCTTGCGAACCGATGTGGTTTTGCGTAAATGAGCGCGAAGCTAAAAGGACAGGCCCGGATTGCAGGATTGACAGAGTAAAAGTATGCGGGGAAAATTATGGATGTGTCAATGGCGACTGCCAGCCAAAAGAGCCTGAATGCATTTCCAACGATTATTATGCCTGCTCCAACAATGATGTTTACTCATACAATTCCTGCGGCGAGCGCGAGGACAAAGCAGAGGAGTGCGGGGCTTTGGGGTGCAGTGATGGAGCGTGCAATATAGAAGATGCATGCACAAGCCGCAGCTCAACAGCATGCTATTCGGGCGATGTTTACTGGTATGATTCATGCGGGGGGAGGGAGGCAAAAAAGGATGAATGCGGGTCCAATGAATGCGCCCAAGGCGCCTGCCAGAGCGCGCCGGCCTGCACTCCAAAGAGCAGTGTAACCTGCTATTTGGGGGCATCATGGTGGGTTGACTCGTGCGGAAACCTTGGCAGCATGGTCAAGAACTGTTCGGGTAATTGTGAAAACGGCGAGTGCAAACCTTCCCCCGCAAATACACTGAACATTGGCTGGAGATGCAAGGACTCATCCAAAATGGCCTACTATGTTAACGGAACATGGATAAGCGAACTGCCATGCGTTTTGGGCTGCTCCAACAACAGTTGCAACTATCCATTCAAATATACTCCGCCACAAACGAAGAAAAAAGCTGTTTTACCTGTCCTTGTTCCGCTTGCGGAAATTATCATCAGCCGCGCTGCAGTATACCTTAGCGGCTTTTTGCTGATGGTGGGCTCTACAATACTTGTCAATGAGAGCGGCGCGTTTCATTCATATGAATGGCCGGAATATGGGTATGACTGGGAATCAGACTTTGATTATCATTACAATAAACACATTAAACTTATACAAGATTATTATGGGGGTAATGTTTTCCAGCAAGGGTACAAGGATATTTGCAAAGACCAAATAAACGACAACAGTGTTTTTACAAATCGTTTTAGGCAAAATGACGGCCGATTTGTTTCATATAACATTTCAAGTGGCTTAGTTGTAGTAGGAACCCCGAATGGCAAGATAGTGACCTGTTTCATTAATGATTCAGAACAATATCTGAAAAGTAAGCTCCAATCAAAAGACTGGAAACCAATACCAAGCTTTAAAATCCTAATAATCTAAAATAATAGTGATACTATGGCGAAAGGACTAGAAGACAAAATTCCACAACATTTACTAAGCCAGCTTTACACAGAACTTGAGTCACGAGGATTTAAAAAAAATGAATGGCTGCTCCAAAAAGGAAAAGGCTTTGTAGGAGAAGGACATTGGTGCGTGAGATGTAACTTCGAAAATTACTCTGGGATCGATATAATAAACAAAAAAAATCCATCAGACAAATTTAGCGCTGCAATTGATTGGGTGCATACGAAAGAATGCAGTGATAAAAACATTAACGATAAAGAAAAATTATTCGTTTACTGGGATTATATTGGTGGGGATGAAAAAACCGCAAGAAAATACGGAGTTCCACTGTTTTCCTTTGCGGGGGGCACTCCACATTGGGTTTTGAAAAATCTCAGGGTAATTTACAAATAAGCCGTGAGCCTCACGGCGAAGATGTAAAAGTCTTTTTCGGCTCTGTTCTGAATTAAGGTTGGTTTAAATAGGTAGGGCAATACAACACGTTTGATAGTGGTAGGGACACCAGACGGAAAACTTGTGACTTGTTTTATTGAGGATCCGAAAAATACCAATTATATTATCAATAAAATATTGAGAGCCGAGTGGATCCCAATACCACAATTTAATATTAAGATATTCTGACTTAATAAACAGTGGGCAAAATGGCAGTGAAAGCAAAAGAATTGTGGAGAAAGAGATTTGGGCATGGCATTCCGCTTTTTGATATTTCCAAAAATGACGGGAATATAGTCATACTCCTCAATGATTATAATGAAACTGAGGATAACATCTTTAATAGACTGGTTCTGCTTGATGAAAAGGGGGCAACTATAGGCTCGTACGATCTAAACCCTGAATTTTATGTATCTGACTTGAAGTTTGCAGGCGATTATATTGTTTGTTTTGGCGCCAAAGATGAGGGGGCATTTTTTCAAATGTTTAACAGGTCATTAAATTTGGCTGCCGGCGGGCTTTTAGATATACTAGGTGATTCAACTAGGATATTTGTCAAAGGCCATGATTGGTATGCATACAAAAAAACAGGCAATTACAAAAAGCTGCGTTGTTATAAAAATGGCTTATTGGCATGGGAACAGGAAGTGAGCGGTGAATCTTATGCTCCTTTGATTACCATTTCTGGGGAAAGTGAGTTAATCCATGTCTGGATGGGTCAAAAAAGTGAATCTCTCAGTAAGATCTCTGTAATGGGTTTTGGCGGAGAAAAAAAGTGTGATGTGCTTGTGCCTGCGATAGGAGCCTACTCCTCTTTTTCCTCAAAAAAAATAACAGTAATTGGCGGGGATAGTTATACTCCGCAGCCAAACCCTTTGACTGTCTATGATAACTCGGGCAATTTACTCTTCCAAAAGCAGCTCCGAATTGAAACGCGTTCAGTTTTTGTTTCAAAAACTGACACTGTTTTTGTTGGTTTGCATTCAGAGTATGACAATCATGTCGGTGGCATAATCATTTTTGACAGGGGTGGAAATGAAGTCGCAGATATTGACACAAAGAATTGGGCGGGGGGATTCGTATCTGTCAAGGGCGGCGATGTTGTTGCCGCCCAAAGTGGGGATAAGCTGCTCCTCTTTGATAAGAATGGGTTGCATCTGGATACTGTTTGCGATGTTCAGTCATTTAGCCCTTGTGCTGCCGGAGCTAACCACATATTGACAAAGAATATGCATTTGGGAAAAGACAAAAAAGATAATTTTGATGAACTAGTGCTCCTAAAAGTAGTGGAATAGAAATGGCAAGGTCGGAAAATTTAACCGGTTTGACCGAAAATTTTTTCCTTAGCATAATCTTTGATTTCATCTCATCGTTTTTTGCAGTCGTATTCGTGGTTTTTTACCTCAATTTAGATGCCACAAGGCCTGCAAATGCGCAAGGCAGCAGCGAACGGTGAATTTTCGGATTTTTTGCATGCAAAGCGCTTTTGAACATTTCCCCATCCAATATGTCCATTTTTGGGGTATTGGTGTTCTGGGGTTTTTCGAGATGGCTTTGAAGATCTATTTTCCGCATGAGTCCTGCCGCGATGGGCAAAAGCAGCTCATCAAGGACATCGCGGATGCCATTTGCTCCAAAAGTGTGCTTTTGGCAAATGCCCCCACCGGCCTTGGGAAAACAGCCTCAAGCCTTGCGCCCGCGCTCTCATATGCGCTGCAGGAGAAAAAAAAGGTATTTTTCCTCACCCCAAAAAGCTCGCAGCATGCAATTGCAATTGATACCGCAAACATGATGAATAAAAAGTTCGGCCTGAGGATAAAAACCGTTGATCTTGTGGGAAAGCGGAAAATGTGCATCCATCCCATTATCTCCCATGTCGGCACAGGGTTTCACGAGGCGTGCCACTCGGCAGTGGATGCGGGAAGGTGCGAATATTACAAGAATGCAAAAGGTTCAACTGCCCAGCAAAAGCTTGTCGCAAACGCGAAAAAAGCGCAGGTAAAAAAGTATGGCAAAAGCTACCGCGAAATTAAGCTCTCGTGCTCGCAACTGCAGCTATGCCCCTATGAAGTCACTTCGGAAATGGTGAGGGGCGCAGACCTTGTGGTTGCAGATTACTCGCACATTTTCGATGATGGCATACGCGAATCGGTCATGCGTGAGAGCAGGGCAAAGCTCGGGGACTGCATACTCATAATAGATGAGGCCCATAACCTCCCAAAGCGCATACGCGACATGCTTTCAACCTCGCTGAAAGTTGAGGACCTCGAAAGGGCGGCAGGGGAGGCAAAATCCATAAATGATTCGCCGGCGCAAAAGGCAATTAGGGAAGTTGCACTGCAGGTTTCAGGCCTTTGCACAAAAATCCCTTTCGGAAAAACAGATATCAGGATAGAGGAAGCCGAAATGCTTGCGCTGCGCGCGCTTGCAAAAGATTCTTTGCCTGTAATAGAGATGGCAATGGGCGAATTCATGGGGAAAAACGAGACGGAAAAATCCTATCTCCTCTCCGCTTTCGTGTTTTTGCAGCAGATCGTGCAGGAAAAAAAGAACACCCTCCATGCAGCAGAGCGCAAGATGAATTCGCTTCGCCTCTCACTCTATCCCCTGGACCCTTCAGAAGTTTGCACGCATATATTTGATGCGGTACACTCGGCGGTATTAATGTCAGGGACGCTCGTCCCGCTGCAGATGTATGCTGATGTGCTTGGGATTGAAAAAGCGATATTGCGCGAATATTCATCCCCGTTTCCCACCCAAAACAGGCTCAATGTAATGGTTGAGCGCACAACGACAAAATACACTGAGCGGTCCGATATGCAGTTTGAGGAGATTGCCTCCTTGATTGCGCAGATGGTTGAAAAGATCCCCGGCAACACCATTGTTTATTTCCCCTCATTTGAAATTTTGCGCCTTGTGCGCCAGAATCTGGCGATCCATCGCATCGTCCTTGAGCAAAAAATGGTGATGAGCCAGGACGAGAAGGAAAAGCTGGTTAAAGATTTCAAGGCGCTAAGCAGGGAAGGCGGAGTGATGCTTGCAGTGAGCGGGGGGAGCATTGCCGAAGGCATAGATTTTCCCGGCGAGAACCTCAAGGCAGCAATTATTGTGGGAATCCCTTTCGAGAGTGTATCGCTCCAGTCGGGCGCGCTCATTGAATTTTACGACAAGCGATTCGGGAAGGGCTGGGACTATGCATACAACGCGCCTGCAATCAACCGCGCAATACAGGCTGCAGGGCGCGTGATACGGACCGAAAATGACAGGGGCGTGTGCATATTCCTCGACAGGCGCTTTTGCGACCGGCGCTACCAGAAGTTTTTTCCCAAAGGCTTTGAAGCGGCCAAGACAGGTGAGCCCGGAAAAATAATTGCCCGATTTTTTGAAGGCGGCGATAACGCTGCCCGTTTTTAATTACATGCGTTCCAAAATCTTGGGATTTGCAGATGGATTTTAGTGCGATGCAGGATATTGCAGTACTCCTTGCGATCCTTATTGCAGGCTTTGCAGTGGGCAAGCTTATCCACGGGCTTATTGTATTTGTTTCAAGGGGGGTTAGCAGCAGGACTGCAAGCAGACTCGATGACCTAATAATCGAATACATAGAAAATCCGCTAAAGGCGGTGACAATACTGCTTTTTGTCTATGCGTTCACGGGCTTTTTCCCCGGGCTTTCATTCATACAGGGCCTTTTTGCCCAGTACTTCCTTGCAATATTCGCGCTCTCGGTCTCATACCTGCTTGCCGAGCTTGTGGGCGCGCTGCTAAAATGGCACTACATTGAAGGCAAAGAGAAGCTGAATTTTGACACCTCGCTCCTCCCGTTTTTGCGCAGGGTTTCCAAGCTTTTGATCCTGCTTGCAGGGCTTAGCGTTTCACTCGGGATTTTAGGGGTCAATGTCACGGGGATCCTTGCAATTACAGGGGTCATTGGCCTGGTTTTGGGGCTTGCCTCGCAGGAAACGCTTGCAAACATCTTTGCAGGCCTTGCGCTCCAGCTTGACCGCCCCGCAAGCTATGGCGACTATTTGCGGCTCATCAGCGGCGATATTGTAAGGCTGCGAAAGGTCGGCACGAGGAGCACAAAGCTTGAGGACCTGTATGGAAACACCGTTGTTCTCTCCAACAGCGAATTTGCAAAGCAGCGGATAGTGAACCTCTCGCGGCCAAAAGGATGCACGCGCTTTGAGGCAATTATTGAAGTGCCTTTAAACATTGATGTGGATGGATTGCAGCGCTCTTTGCTCGCAGCCATCAGTGAAAAGAAAGCAGAGGGCATTGATGCCCAAAGCGCGCTTTTTGTTGTAGAGCGGGTGGGAAAGGACTTCATTATTATCCATTTCTCCTGCACGCTGCAAGGGGATGGCCGGATTGTGAAACTGAGGGATTTCATCAGCCGCAGGGCCATAGAATTTATGCGAAAACAGTAATTGCAGGCCCAATGGCCGGGAACCTGAAAAAAGGGGTTAATGCCGTTTTATGCATAATTCCAAAGAGGGCAGGATTTTTATCCCCCGGCCCCCGCTTTTTGCAATTTAAACTACCCCCCAATCACTGCCCTTTTTTTATGATGGCGACTTGCATGTTCCTAAATTTTTTGTAAATCCAAATCTGCCCTGCCAGATTGCAACAACCCGATTCAAAGCGCCGCCAGCACAAACCATAAATACTGCATGCAGGCAAAATCTTTCCGGATTGGACTGGCTGATTGTATGAAAAAGCTGCTTGCATTTTCTGTTATAATTGCCCTCGTTGCCTTGTCAGGCTGCACTGGCGGGCCTATAAATGATACAAACAGCACAACAGGCACAACTGCCAGATATACACGGATTTCAGCGCAGGATTTCAATGCAATGCTTGAAAAAAAGGACTTTTTCCTCCTTGATGTCTATACTTCCAAATATGGGCTGATTGCAAAGACCGATGCATCAATCCCCTACAATGAGCTTGATTTTAATGCAGGCAGGCTGCCGCAGGACAGGAATGCCGCCATTGTCGTCTATTGCCGCTTTGGCAGCATGAGCAGAATTGCCGCGCAAAAGCTTGTCGATATGGGCTATAGGAATGTAATGGAACTATCAGGGGGCGCGCAGGCATTCAATTTATTTTTAAAAGAGGCGGAGTGGAAATCGGAAAATGAGGGGGCGCAAAGGCTCTATGAAATGGTCGCGCCGAAAAGCGGCGTCACTATCCCTGCAAAATGGAATGATGTACTGGTAAAAGCAGTGGATTTCGGCGCCATTGACATTAATAAGTATGAAGAGGCGCTTGCAAAGGGCGGGATGGAACTGAGCGGGGAGAACAAAAAGCTGCTCACGCAGGGCAGCGATGAAAATATCACATTCACGCGCGAAAACGCATGGTTTTACCTCAATGCGCTCTGGGCCATCGGGCTTGTGAATGAAAACCCGGTACTTGCACAGGGAAAAATATCCGCCTACGGGGAAAATAAAAAGCAACTTGCCTCAGTAGGCGGCTGGACGCTTGGGAAAAGGAGCGGGGATAAACTGTTCGCGGCCAAAAAAATAATCGCCCTCACCCCATCACAGCAGGAATTGCTTGAGGAAATAGTGCAGAATGTGTACCGCCCCTGCTGCAACAACAATACGGCCTTCCCCGACTGCAACCACGGGATGGCCGCACTTGCCCTGGCAGAGCTATTGATTTCGCAGGGCGCCACAAAAGGGCAGGTGTATGATGCGCTGCTTGTTGCAAACTCCTACTGGTTTGAGCAGACCTATGTAAATATTGCAGCATACCTTGAAGAGGGCGGCAACAGCTGGACTGCTGCCAATGCAGGCGAGCTTTTAGGCAGCAAGTACTCAAGTGCCAGCGGCTCGCTAAGCATTGCAAAAAGCCTGAAGAGCATTCCGGTAGTTAGCAGCAGCGCCCCAAGATGCGCCGCTTAAATAAAGCGCCTTGGGCCCAAAAGCCATTTCAGAGCTTTGCCCTTTTGAGCAGCAGCGAATTTGACACTACTGACACGCTGCTAAGCGCCATCGCTGCGGCCGCAATAATCGGCGAGAGCAGTATCCCGCTCGAAAGGTAGAACACGCCTGCCGCAACAGGTATTGAGATCACGTTGTAAAAGAGCGCCCAGAACATGTTCTGCTTTATTTT
>DUGC01000113.1 GCA_013331625.1 Candidatus Iainarchaeum sp.
TTTAATCCGTCATATGCCGTTTATTAACAATTAACTATCCTGAACATTTTTATAATGGGCAAAGGCCAAATCTATTAAGCAACCTATTTTAGGAGGTGCCACCAAAATGGCTTCAAGACCAGAAATTGGTGCCTATGCATTCCTTGCAGGGGCCATCATAGCAATAATCGGAGGCCTGCTCACCGGGTTTGGACAGGATGGCGGGGCTTTGGGAGGCCTTGCTGACTGGATACCGCTCATACTCATAATATTGGGTGTGATTGTAGGGCTCCTTAACATCGCAGACAGGGAGATCGACAGGTTCCTCATAGCGGCAATCGCGCTGCTGGCGCTTGCAACAACTGCAGGCGGGCTTGACGTGATTCCTGCAGTAGGGCCGTTCCTTTCAGGGATCGTGCAGAACGTGGCGATCTTCGTTGCGCCTGCAGCGCTAATTACGGCGCTGACCCTCATAAGCCATCTGGCAAGGGACTGAAAATAAAATAATACCGCGCCAAGGCAGGGCCGGCGAAGGATCGCACCAGTGATAAATAATGCAGTGGCAGAAGTGAAAGGGGGGGGCAGCGCTCCTCTTTCACTCACTTTTAAAAAAATGCGGCCGGCCGTGTTGCCTATTTTCGCCTCTTTTTTTTGATGCAAAATTCATGTTTCAATATTCTCAAGCACTTTCTGTGCAATTTTTCGTGCAGCATCCTTTTCCGTTGTTGCCTTCACTATTATCTTGCCGCTTTTGAAAAGCGAAACGTCCTTGCCGCCGGCCTTGAGCATCAGAAGGAAGGGGGTTTCAATCTCGATGAACACGCCTTTTTTTCGCAGCTGCCCTGCAACTGCCCCAAGCTCAAGGGAGCAATCCTGCTTTGGTATGAATTCATAGGCCACGCGCGACTTGCAGGGCTGGCCCACAAAATCCGCAAGCTCAATCGCCATCGTTTTCCACCAGAAATAAGTTCATTTCCACAAAACCTCCTGCATTTTTCCCTTCAATCCAGGCTCAATTGCAGATCCGGCCCCTTAAGTTTAATTCGGTTATGCTAATTTAAATCAAATCCAATTCAATTGAATTATTGATAATAAAATTATATTGCTGATTATTGATTGATAAATCCCAATCCTGCAGTGCAATTCATTCCCGCATTTCAACCTCATCAATCAGGCCGTCCCCGTTCACGTCAAGACCTTCGACCACATGCGCTATTGTTTTGCCGTCATGTACATTGGGCTTTGCACAGAGGGCTGGTTTTTTTATGACTGCAAGGATTGCAGACACAGTGCCTGCATTCCTCTTGCCTGCAACAATCAATATCCACTTGCCCTTAAAGTAGGGGTGGGGCACTTTCTCAACAATGCCTATTGCCTCCTCGCCGTATTGCTTTCCTGACAGTTCCGAACTCACGATCCAGTTTCCGGCCGATGCTGAAAACCTTATCGGCAAAAACTGGTTAGCCTGCTCTGCAATCTTGTTGGTCACAGGGCCTCCAAGTATCACGAGGTTTGAGTTCTCATGGCGCAGGTCGCCAACCATTGTGTCGAGAAATACAAGGGGGAATTCAAACCCTGCGCAGTTTACGCCTATGAATGCGGCAAGCCCGGCTGCAAGGTGGCCGTCGCGGCAACGTGCCTTTGCAGGGCCATGGGGGTCTGGGGAGCCGACGACGATTTTTGCAAAAAATACCCCGTTGCGCAAAAAATCCTGCAGCAGAGATGATGCGGGGTTGCGGGCATCACGGCTGCCCTTTGAAAGCGTGCGCAAGCCGTGCATTGCCCCGTTTGCAGGGACGAGCGAGAACGAATCAAATGGGGCGGAGTAGTATTTTGCAATCGCCCCGTTCCTCTCCTCTGACCTCTCGATCTCGATGAGGCCGGCATTGCGCAGTTGCTTGCAGTAATAATAGGCTTTCTGCTCATTTATCGAAAGCTCCTTTGCGATAAGTGCAGGGTATGATGGCTTATTTTGCAGCATTGAAAAAATTGCCATGCATTCGCGGCTAAGCAGGGGACGCAGCTTTGCGCAGTCATCCACGACCTTTGTTGCAAGCTCCACTTCGCCTGAAGGCCCCTGTAAAATCAATTTGTCCATTTTTTCCCTTCACCACCTATTATTGATTTTTTGATACTAGTATATTAATATTCCTAATATTAGTTTATTCCCCCTTTTTAACCCTTTCTTTTCCCTCTAAATACTATATGTGCGGGATAGTTGGCGTTATAGCGCCCGATGCGAGCAGGAGGGCGTTTGAAGGCCTCAAATCCCTTGAGTACAGGGGTTATGACTCATGGGGCGTATGCGTGCCCGCAGCCAAAGGAGGGCAATTTGACCTTGAGCGCCATGTAGGCCGGATCGCAAATGCCTTGGTTTCAGTCGGTGAAGGCTCTGAAATAGCCCTGGGCCATACGCGCTGGGCAACGCATGGAAATGTCTCGGAGAGGAATTGCCACCCGCACCTTTCAAATGACGGCTCCGTGGCAATAGTGCACAATGGCATAGTTG
Source organism: Candidatus Iainarchaeum sp. (assembly GCA_013331625.1). Lineage (GTDB taxonomy): Archaea > Iainarchaeota > Iainarchaeia > Iainarchaeales > Iainarchaeaceae > UBA10205 > UBA10205 sp10205u. Next base: position 2,489 of record DUGC01000113.1, read on the forward strand.
AAAATTTCGTGCAGCTCAAGGAGAAGCTTTCAAAAAAAGGGTTCCGTTTCAATTCTGACACTGATTCGGAAGTCATTGCAAACCTCATTCAGCACCATATAGCTTGCGGTTTTGTGGAAGCGGTGAGGCTCTCGCTACTCGAGATTGAGGGGAGTTATGCCATTGCAGCCCTCCATGGAGGCGAGGAAAAAATTGTATGTGCCCGTAACGGGTCGCCGCTTGTGATCGGGGCTGCAAAGGGCGGCGAATACTATGTCGCATCAGATGCCACCGCATTTTTGCAGCACACAAAAAATGCAGTATTCCTCCTCGACCATCAGATGGCTGTGTGCGGCAAAGGCCTGCTTGAAGTGAGGTCAGTTGAAAGCGGCAGGCGTGTCCGCTTTAGGCAAAAGCGCCTTTCATGGAGCATCGAACAGGTCCGCAAAGGCAGCTTTGACCACTTCATGATAAAGGAAATATCCGAGCAGCCATCATCAATAGCGGCGGCGGTAAACCAGCCCAGAAAAGAGCTGGCCCGCTTTGTTTCAATCCTGTCGGGGGCAAGAAACATCGTGCTTTTGGGCTGCGGCTCATCCTACCATTCATGCATTGCAGGGTCTTACTTTTTCAGCTCGGTTGCAGGCATTAATGCACGCGCAATCCTTGCCTCGGAATTCCCCAGCTTTGCAAAGTTTTACGGGAAAGGTTCGGTCGTGGTTGCAGTCAGCCAGAGCGGGGAGACTGCGGATTTGCTCGAAGCCGTCAAGGCTGCAGGAGGGGAAAACGGCGCCAAAGTCATCTCAATTGTGAATGTAATGGATTCCAGCCTCATGAGGGCATCTGACTGCACCCTGCTCATGAATGCAGGCCCCGAAATCTGCGTGCTATCGACAAAAAGCTACACCTCGCAGCTTGCAATCCTGCTCCTGCTTGCATACTCCCTTGCAGGGGATGAATGGGGGGGAAAGCAAATAATCCGGGAAGCTGCAGATGCTGCAAAATCCATCCTGGATTCCAGCAGGGGGGCAATGCAGGCCCTTGCAAAAAAGCTGGCGGATTCGAATAGCCTGTTCGTTATCGGACGCTCCGATGCATTCCCCGTATCTCTTGAAGCCGCACTCAAGATAAAGGAAGTGAGCTATATCCATGCCGAGGGTTTTGCAGGCGCCGAGCTAAAGCACGGGACAATAGCCCTCGTAGAGCAGGGCACGCCTGCAATAGTGCTCTCAACACAAAAAACACGCAGCCTTACAACAAGCAACGCGATAGAAATGAAGAGCCGCGGCGCATTCATAATCGGCGTTGATTCGCAGCCAAATGATGCATATGACATAAATATTAATGTGCCCGAGCTTGGCAGCGCAAACCCGCTCATGCTCATAATACCAATCCAGCTGCTCTCTTACTATCTTGCCATTGAAAGGGGTTGTGACCCTGACAAGCCAAGGAACCTTGCGAAAGCGGTAACGGTGAAATGAGGCATTTCCATGAGGCGGCTTTTCGGGACTGACGGCATACGCGGGAAGGCAAATGTCTACCCAATGACCCCCGAGCTTGCGCTAAAGCTCGGCAAGGCGATAGCGCTCCATTTTGAGCACAAGGGGATTGCGCCAAAAGTTGTCATCGGAAAGGACACGCGCATTTCAGGCTATATGCTTGAGACCGCGCTCACTTCAGGCCTTGTGTCGATGGGCGCGACCGTGCTGCTCGTCGGGCCGCTGCCAACACCTGCAATCTCTTTTCTCACGCGCGCTTTTGAGGCGAATGCAGGCATCGTGATCTCGGCATCGCACAACCCTGCAATGGACAACGGCATAAAGATATTCGATTCGCTCGGGATAAAGCTCTCAGATGATGACGAGGGCAATATCGAGTCCATTTTTTTCTCAGATGAGCTTGCAAGCGGCGGGCATGATGGCAGGCCCATAGGAAAAGCGTTCAGGGTGGAGGATAGCCAGCAGCGCTACCGCGAATTCGCGAAATCCTCGATAGCGGATGTTTCGCTCAAAGGCCTCAAGGTCGTGGCAGACTGCGCAAACGGGGCGGGGTACAGGGTATTTCCGCAGATCCTCTCAGAGCTTGGCGCAGTTGTGAGTGCAATCAATGACAAGCCGGACGGATTTAACATAAACCTCAACTCCGGCGCCACTTCTATTGCGGGGCTTGCATTGCAGGTGGTTGCGCAGAAAGCCGATGTCGGGCTTGCTTTGGACGGTGATGCCGACCGCCTCATAATTGTTGACGCTTTGGGCAACGAAATCAATGGCGACAAGATCATGGCTCTCTTGGCACTTCACCTCAAGGAAAAAGGCCTGCTTGCCAAAGACACGGTTGTCGCAACTGTAATGAGCAATGCTGGCTTTGAGGATTACATGGCCCGCAATGGCATAACTGTGGTGCGCAGCCGGGTGGGCGACCGTTACATCATCGAGGAGATGCGCAGGAATTCCTACAATTTTGGCGGCGAGCAGTCCGGCCATATAATATTTGGCGCCTATTCCACGACCGGTGACGGGATAATCGCCGCGCTGCAGTTCCTTGCAATAATGCTCGAAAAAGGCAAAGGGGCATCAGAGCTTGCAAATACTTTCGAGCTCTATCCGCAGGTCCTTCTCAATGTCAATGTCAAAGAAAAGAGGCCTTTGGGGGAGCTCAAGGCCCTCAGTTCGGAAATCAGGGAAGCGCAAAAGCTGCTGGGGAACAGGGGCAGGGTTCTTGTGCGATACAGCGGCACCGAAAATGTGCTGCGCATAATGGTCGAGGGGGAAAATGAAAGTGATATTAATGGGGTTGCACAAAGAATAGCACAGGCCGCAAAAGAGGAGAACGGTTAGATGGACGCAATACTCAAAGAGGCACATGAACTCATTTCAGGGGAAAAGCCTTTCAGGTTCTGGGAACTGCTCTTGAAAAGTGAAACCCGAATTAATGGGCTTGGCCGCGAAATTTTGGGGGATATCGATGAGAGGGCGGTCATTTCAGGCAAGGTCTTTTTGGGCAGGGGCGCGCTGATAAAACCGGGCTCACTTGTTGAAGGCAATGTTTATATCGGTGAGGGGTCTGTAATCGGCCCCAATGCATTTTTGCGCCACGGGACAGTCATTGCCCCGGGCTGCCATATAGGATCGTCCGAAATAAAGAACTCAATAATACTGCAAGGTTCCAAAGTGCCCCACTTTTCATATGCGGGGGACAGTGTCATAGGGATGGACTGCAACCTTGGGGCCGGCACAAAGATCGCAAACCTCCGCCATGACGGTGAAAACGTGAAAGTGAAAATTGGCGGCAGGCTCGTCGACTCGGGCAGGAGAAAGCTCGGTGCGCTGCTCTTTAACGATGTGAAGACAGGCATAAACTCAAGCATAAACTGCGGCGCGATACTTCTTAAGGGCATAAGGACAAGGCCGAATGAATTCGTGAAATGAGCAATTCAATAAAATTAATCGATTTACATACTATTTTTTCAGCACTTTGACTGTGTGTTAAAAAAATTTTATCCATTATAGCGATATGCTTTCTTTTCCGTTTGAAATTATTTTCCCGTTCACGGCATCAATGAGCACGGCGCGCTCCCTGGCATCCTGCGAGAGCACAACATGCCACACAGGCTTGTAGAGAGGTTCGACCCTTTTCACCATGACTGTGCCCCAGAGCCTTTTGAGCGCCTCGCAAGCCTGCTCTTTTGTGCAGTTTTCCTTTTCAACGCTCAAAGCCTCTGTCTTCACAAATGGCAGCTGTGAAAGCGACCCCAAAAGCTCATGCCTCTCATTTGGGGGAAGATCCATCTTCTCTTTAAGCCGATAAACCCTCTTTTCGGTCTTCTTTTCAACAAGTGCCACAACCATCCCCTCTTCAGAGAGCTTTTGCAAAATCCTCCTTGTCTTTGCCTCTTCAAGCCCGGCCTGCGCCATTATCTCCTCAAGCAGCAATGGCGCCCGTGCCAGCGCCTTCACAACCAGGCCCTCCTCATCACTGAGCTGTCCAATGCCACAAAGCCCTTTTGACTCTATAAAGTTCCCGTTGCGAAAGTGCATGAACTCCCCGCTCATCGAGTTTACAAAGCACTCGCGTGAAATGAACTCGCCGCGCCTGATGACCGAATCAAACTTAATCCTCCAGAGCGGGTAATATTTGAGCCTTATTGAATCAATGCGCTCTGCATTCCCCAGAAGGCCCAAAAATGCCTTTTTCCGCACGCCCTCAACAACCCTGCGGGCTTCCTCTTCGCTGATCCTTTGCGGCAACGATAAAAGCTCAAGAGCCTGCGCCTCAATATCCTCAACCCCTTCAAGTGCCTGCCCTTCCTGTACGCCCTTTGGCATGGCATCCTCTTTTGCATCTGCAGCATCCGCGCCAAGCCCTCCATCCTCCCCGCCAAGCCCCAAAGCCTGCCTTTCCTCATCTTCCTCGCCTAGCGGTATTTCTTCCTCCTCGCCCCCATGCACTGCCTTTTGCGCAGTTTTAGGGCCTGCATATCCCGCAACTGTTATGGCTTTCGTTCCGACAACCATCCCTGCGGCTGCAAGCGCGTCAAGGACCTTTTTGAATTCAATAGTAGTGCGGTATTTCACATTGAGGGTATCCACTGCAAGCTGTGCCCTGTCCATGTCAAGCGACTTCTCGTCTTTAAGGCTGCGCATGAGCATCTCGATTGCGACCTTTTCAACCTGCCCTGAATCGACCTGATCTGATAGCCCCGTGGTTTCAGCATCACGGCCCTCATGCTGCGACTTCCTTGGCCTTATCGCCATCACGAAAGCGCGGCTCGTTTCCTCGCGGCGGTCTCCTGTCACGGCAACGCCGACCGGCAGCGTCTTGATGAAATTGGGGTTGCGGTACCTAGTCGGCATTATTGTGGGGGTTCTCTTGAAAACCGCCTTGATGTCATCATCAAAAATCAGCTTGTGCGACATTATCACATCCAGCTGGCTGAGCACTTTTGTGTTGATTGCAGACGGCTGCTGGGTCGCAAAAACGAGCGAGAGGCCCGGCCTTCTTCCCTGCTTCACATACTCTATGAGCCCGGCAGTTGCGGCAGTCACCTCATTTCCGCTCGGTATGAGGGTGTGGGCTTCATCAATAAAAAGCCATGTCGGCGGGATCTCAAGCTCAAGCAGCTCATCCATGTCAAGTGACTTGAACTTGTTTGCGGCTTCTTTCCTTGTGGAAATTTTCCTTGCGGCCAAAAGCCTCCTTGCAAGAATTCCTATGACAAGCGCTGTCACATTGTCCTCCAGAAATGAGGTGTCAAGGATGGTGAGCTGCCCTTCGCGCGAAAGCTCGCCCAAAGGGGTTCCCCTCTCGTGGAATATCCCCCAGCTCTTTGCGGCCTCAAACCTGCTCGAAATCGCCCTGATGGAATCCTGCTTGTACCCCTTGTCCTTGCTATTCAGCTCAAAATCGGTCTCGAGGCACTCGATGAGGTCCTCAAGCGCGTAGTTCTTGCCTTTCCCCCTGACTTTCTCATTTGTCTCGATTTTTTTGTACCCCTGTTCAACTTTCTTAAGCACCTTGTCCAAAAGGAGCCCTGAAACAGAGAACCTGTCAACGCCAAAAGTGAGTGCCCAGTCCTCCCCTGTAAGGAGCGAGGGCTGTATAGCAAACCCCGCATCATAAGTTGATTTGGGCACCTGGGCCTTCATCCCTTCCGGAATGAACACCTTGAGGTTATTGAGCCCTTTAGGGGCAAGCCCGTTCTCCTTTAGCTTTTCAATCTCCTTTTCATCCTTGTTGGGAAACCTCATGGACCAGAAAACGCCTATAGGGTCAACGACAATTATACCGACGTTCCTGTTCTTTTCGGCAAGCTCTTCGGCTATGACCCCAATTACATAGGATTTTCCCGATCCGCGCGCGCCGCAGACAAACACGACATGGGGATTGAGTGAATCAAGGAAAACGCGCTGGCCGTCAAACTCCTTTTCCTGCACCTTGCCTATCTGCAGCGCGCCCTCAAAGCCGTACCTTTTGTAAATGCTCGCCTTCCTCCCGATGAAGACGGCTTTCTCCTTCTCATCGCTCAGGAACGCAAGCTTTTCAGCCGACTCGTCAACTGCCCCGTTTTCCCCTTCAGCCGCAAGCCTCGCCTTGTGCAGCAATGTTTTCTTTATCTCATCACGGCCGGGCACCGTGGCATGCTTGAGCTCGTCGGGCTCATGCGCGTCATGGTCGACATCATAGTCAAATTCCTCGTCGTCCCAGCCTTCCGCCCCCGCTTTATCCCCCTTCTCCTCAAGGTCATCATCAGGGTAAACATCNNCGGCCTCTGCCTCATAATCCTCATCTTTTGCAGCTTCCTTTTTCACTTCCGCGGCCTCTTCATCTTCCTGCTGCACAATTTTTTTCTTTTTGCCGCGTACCCTGCCTGCCTTTTCCTGGCCGCTTTGCTCTTGTGCCGCATCCTCATGGCTGCTAAGCTCATCTTCTGCCGCAGGTATATCCCCGCCAAGCTCCTCATTTTCCTTCCCGTCCCTCTTCAGTTCCTTTTTGGGCCTGCGTTTGCGCGCCCCCTGTTCCTCAACTTCAATCTCTTCCTGTATGTCTTCCTCTTTTCCTTCACTCACTGTGTCCTCTTCCTGCCCGTCATCTTCCCCAAAATCAGCTGCGTCATCCCCGCCTGTGATCTCATCATCGTTCTGGTCGATTGCGGCGCGTACCTTATCAATCTTCCCTTTTTTTGGCCCTTTCAGCACATCATCGAAAATGTCCGTGGACTGCGGGTCGACTGTAGTGCGCTCAATGCGCTCGCCAGCCCCGAACTGCCGAGCCTTGGAATCGGGATTTACATCCCTTTCTGAAACCTCCTTTGCCATAAAAACCCACTTATTAATGCGCTTCTGAGAATATATAGATTGCTCATGGTTTGATTAAAAGCTGACCTTTCAGCATGTTAAAAAAATAGTCAATTGCAGTATTTGGGCCCTGAGCTATAAAAACCTAAATTCCGGTTTGCCAAAGTGGGGCCGGAGCATGATTGGTCTGTGGGAGCAACAGAGCAGCCCTGCCTGTCCGGGGCACTTGCAATGGTATGGGTCCGCCATGGTTTTCTCAATCCATTGGACGCATGCGATAAGGGTTTTGAGGAAATAGTTTTTCCGGATGTGATCTTTTGCCGCTTTTTTCCCACTTCTCCGCAGCGTATTTAAACGGTTGTGGTCAAGTATATCACTACCGAGAGGTTTTGATGGATGGGATTTCAGGCCTTCGGGAAAAAAAGCTCAGGGAATTTTCTGCATTAATCGGGGGAGTCAGAATGGAAAATGTAAAGGACGTAAATGAGGGTAATTTTGAAAAGGAAGTCATTGAGGCATCGTTCAAGGCGCCCGTGCTTGTTGATTTCTGGGCGCAGTGGTGCGGCCCTTGCAGGATGCTCGGGCCGACCCTTGAAAAGCTCGCAGGCGAATTCAAGGGCAGATTCACGCTGGCAAAGCTCAATGTGGATGAGAGCCCGTCAAAGAGCGCGCAGTACTCGGTGATGAGCATCCCCAATGTCAAGATGTTCAGGGACGGGAAAGTCGTGGATGAATTTGTCGGCGCCCTGCCCGAAATTGCTGTGCGGCAATGGCTTGATGAGGGCCTCAAATGACTTTTTTCTAAAAGCTGCATGTGGCCTTTATGATAGATTTTGCATGCAAAAAAATTGACATTGCCGACATAATTATGTGCAGCCACGGGCTGAGCAGGACCGAATATGCAGTATTTATGGCGCTTATGGGGCCCGGGGGGCTCAGGAGCGTTAGCGAGATCGCGGCCTCAATGGGGCTTGAGAGGACCACCGTTCAAAAAGCCCTTGCCGCCCTGCTTTCAAAAAAGCTCACGCAAAGGCGCCAGCTCAACCTGAGCGGCGGCGGATACGCCTACAGGTATTCCGCACTGCCAAAAGAAGTTTTCAGGGCGGGGCTTATTGCAACTATTGGCGGCTGGCATAAAAAAGCCACGGAGGAAATTGCCGCATTCTGACCGGCTAACCGGCTGGAGCTTTTTAACTATTTTTTCAAATCTTTTACAACGCCGTTGGCAAGAANNTTTAGGGGCGGGTCGTTTTACATGTCTTTTATTACGGGGCAGCGATTTGTCATCCCCCCAGACTCAAAAATCCGGGGCGGGCCCATCAGGAATTGTTCACCAACCCCAAGGAGGCCAACGGCTTTAGTCGTTGGTAGTGGTTCCTTTCCGTTGACGGGATTGTGACGTCACTTAGGTAAGCCCACGCCTTTAGGCGTGGGAGGACGTCACGCCTAAAAAAGGGCCGCTAAAGCTTTTGTGCGAACGCATCAACCTTGCCCTTGAAATAGATGCCGAGCACAATCAGGATTATCCCCCCCGCAATCTCGCCAAGGCCTGCAATCCCGCTGAACTGGTCAATAGCCCTTGCCATGCCGATGATTATGATAATTGCACCGGCCGAAAAAAACAGTGCCGTGTATGCAGCGGCAGGCACCACCTCGGACACAAGATAGGTGCTGCGCACAATGAACACTTCAAGGCTCTCTTTCACCTGTGAACTGGCCTTCATGGCTGCGCCCCCGATGTAATCTTTCAAGGGCCTGAACAGGAAATCGCGCAAAAAATCATTCATTTTCATATCTCCTGTGGCCGTTACCTTGGTTGTGGATGATATAACCTATTGCAACGCCCAACCCAAATGCCACGGCGGTATATAGGAAAGGCCTCTCCTGAATTTCCCCGCGGATGTCATCGACTTTTTCGCCGATATTTTCCTGGAACTCACCCATCATCTGGGTCATCTTCTCACGGCCTTCTGTAATCTTTTGTTCAATCCTCATATCATGCGCGCCCTCTGCGCCCTTTCTTGATTCGGTCATTGGCATCTAACCCCCTTTGTGACTATAGTAGAAAAAATAAGGGGCCTAATAGGGAATTTGCCTAAAATAATCGAAGTATGATATTATTGGGGCGCCTCCCATATTTATGAATTTCTATTATCGGCGAAATTCCGGCCTTTGCCGCCGAACTTGTTTAATTGCATTTGCAGCATTGTTCTTAGTATGATCATATGCCATGCAAGCACTTCATTTTTCCCGTTCATTGACGGAGGCGTGGCCACGCATGTGTTCAACCTTTCAAAAAGCCATGTAATGCAGGGGCACGAGGTCCATGCCATCCACCTGCGCCAGCGGGACGAGCCCTTGTATGAGCGGTTGCACGGGATCCATGTCCATCGCATAGAGTTCACAGGCCGCGATCTGCATAATGGCTTTAATGAATTCAAGGATTATATTTTTTCCGCCTGCCATAACCTCCTTTCAGATGATGGAAAATATGGCGCTGGTGCCCCCCATGCAGCGCCACTTTACCGTCCATCAGGATATGAAGGGTTTAAGGCCGTGAATGAATTTGTGGGTCGTGAGATCAGCCAGATTGCAGATGAGCATTGTGCAGATATTGTGCACATCCATGATTTTCCGTTCCTTTTCGCACACAAATACCTTGCAAAAAGGGTGGCAAAAATTATTACTTGGCACGTTCCGTTTCCCCCCCTCATGGCGCCGACGCTTCTTGACTTCCTGATCCCAAACCTTTCATCTTATGACCACGTGGGTTTCCTGACACAACCGTACCTTGATGAAGCAGTTGGGGCAGGCCTGCAATCTTTCGGCGCCTCAGTCCTTTGGCCAATGGCCAATTCAGGGATATTCCATGGCAGCACAAAAGAACAAACTGAGGTCGCAAAGCAGATGATTTGCAAAAGCAGTGGCCGGAAAGTGATATTGTGCGTGCAGCGCATCGATAATAAGTCAGGGCATGAGCAGATTGTCAGGGCAATGCCCAAGGTTTTGGAACAGGTACCGGACGCGCTACTGGTTTTTGTCGGCGTGCACCCCCCTCATTATGACATTTTGAAAAGTCCGCACCTGCGCCGCCTCATTGTCCTTATTAACCTGCTTGGGATAGGGGCAAGCGTGCGCTTTTTGGAAAATGTCGGTTACCTTTCGATGCCGCAGGTTTATGCAGCAGCCGATGTTGTATGTTTATGCTCAAAAAATGAGGGTTTTGGCCTTGCAATAAGCGAAGCCATGCATTGTGGCAAGCCCGTCATCGGGACAAATACCGTCGGGATAGCAGCGCAGATAAAGCACGGCCTCAACGGATTTTTGGTCGGGGTTGGTGACCATGGCGCAACAGCTGAATCGATAATAACGCTGCTTTTGGATGATGGGCTTTGCAGAAAAATGTCGCAGGCATCCATTGGGATTTCCCGCAAATTCAGCATGCAGGAAGGGACACAAAGGCACCTTGAAACCTACATGCAACTAATAGAGAAGAAAAATATTCCCCTGCATAGCAACATTGGCCGCGATCAGGATGCTGCGGCAGTCCATGAGTAGCTGCCAATCTGAATAACTATTTCACCTCAATGTGCGTAGGCCTGCCCTGGGGCAACCCTTTCTTGGGGATTTTGATGCGAAGGGCTCCATTTTCATATTTTGCATCGGCCATTGCAGTATCCGCGCCTTGGGGGAGCGGAAAGCTGCGGTAATAGCAGCTATATGAACGTTCCATCCGCAACATTCCCCTCTTATCCTCTTTTTTCTCCTTCTTTTTTTCCGCACTGACCTCAAGCCTTCCGGAAGCAATGTTCGCCTTAATATCGTTTTTGTCAATACCCGGCAGGCCAATTTCAGCCCTGATTTCATTCTTGGTTTCCCAGATATCCGCCTTAGGCATTTCCAATTTTCCTGCAGATCCCGCAAGCCCCTTTGGCCCTCCTAAAAAACGAGGCCGCTCTGTCGTGAAAAAGTCCTCAAAAAGCCGGTCCATCTGCCCCTGTATCCTCCCCATCTCATCCCAAATGCCCCTTTTCACCTGATCCCCCCATGCAAATTATTGATTGAAATTAAGTCATGGGTTCAAATTAAGCATCAATTGCTATTTGGCAATAATTTTTTTTAAGTTTATTTTTTTAATTTTTAAGTAATTTTTTAAGCGATTCTTTCCAATATTTTTATCGCCTGCATCCCTGTTTCGTCGGATGCAGATTAATTGCGGTATGTTTAATACGATTTCCTGATCTAGTCTTATATGGCCCCTTTACGTGCACACCCCGCGGCATTTTTTCCGGCTGCTTTTTTTTCAATGGTGTTCCTCTCAGGCTGCGTTTCAATACCTTTTTGCGGTGACAATATCTGCCTTGAAGGGGTTGAGGATGTGGATTTGGGGAACGGGCATTGTACAACGGACTGCGGCAGCCTTTCAGCTTCCTACTTTGCGTTCACGACGCCCCCTTATGATGACACTTTTGTAATTAAGCTCACTGACCCCGTGCGCATCGCGCAGGCACGCCAGATAATTGCAGGGGAAAAAAAGTGGGAGGTGCATGTGATGGGGACTATTGTGAAATCGCGGATACCTTATAACCCCCGCTGGAATTTCCACGTGGACCCTGATTCGGTCGCTTTCTTTGGCAATGCCATGGACATCTGTGATTTTTCAATTTCCGATGTGGAATCGAATCTGGATAATGCGGGAAGCACTTTTTTGCCAAACAATGTATGGTGCCCTGCAGGCTCTGTACTGGTCGGGGAGGTTAGCGGCAGATAAAAGGGCAAAAAGTTTGCTTCAGGGGAAGGGCAGTATGCGCTACGAATTTTCTTCGGACACAATTTTTCTCCTCGGGGTTTTCCTGTGGGGCACGCTGCTCGGGAGCATTCTTCGGTTTTATGATACAATACCCCACTATGATTCGCTGATGCACTTTGTCGGGGGCGCCCTGATATCCTCATTTCTGGTTTCATTTCTTGTAAAATACCTCTCAGGATTTTATTTTGCCGTAAATGTATGCATCACTGCAGGCATTGCAGCAATATGGGAAATAACCGAGTTCATTAATGACCGGCTATTTGGCCTTTCCGGCCAGCTTGGCCTGAGCGATACTATGGGGGATATGATCTTTGTGGTTGCCGCAGCGCTTGTGATCAATGCAATGTACTGGGCACGGGATGCAAAGGTTGCACTGGGCGGGAAGATTTGACATTGAATTTTACCCAAAACAAACAAAAAATGAAATTAACAGCGGTGAATTTTCCATGCTAAGTTTTTTGCCGAAACCAACTTCCACTTTCGTCGGAAAAAAAGAATTATTCGGTGCATATGCCGCATTCACAGCTGAACTTTGTTTTTATGTAGATTGGTACAAAAATATGTTGGTGGGAAAAATGGAATGGAAAACGTTGCCAATATTTTTCGTTGCAATTTCTGCAGTTCTGGTTGCAGGGTGCGTGGCAGACAACGGTGATGGCGATGTCAGCGCCAATATTGTTGCAAGTGACCAGAACCTGGCAGATTCACAAATCACCCTTAACCGGGTAGATTCGCCCCAGGACGCATGGATTGCAGTATTTTCCGATTCTGATGGCGAGAGGGGCGAGCTTTTAGGTTATGCTCCCGTGAATAAAGGCCAAAACAGCAATGTCAGGGTCAATATTGATATCAATCAGGTGCAAAATATCAGCCAGAGTGTAATTGTGCAGCTCTTTTCAAGGCAGGGGGGCGTGAACACTTTTGATGTCAATGTCAGCCAGCCTATAACTGTCAACAACTCGGTAGTTGTAAAGACAATAGTGATAACGCGGCAAAATGGGGGCGGCAATGGAGATGGCCAGAATGCCAGCATTGATGTCGCAGACCAGAATGTATTGGATGATACCGTTACAGTTTCAAGCGTTACCTCGCCCCAGCGCGGATGGATAGTTATACACCGTGATGAGAACGGGCAGGCGGGGGAAATTTTAGGATTTGCGCAAGTCCAGGCCGGAAATAATGCCAATGTTGTTGTCGATATCAATGGCACTGCTGAGCCGGGGACGCAGGAGCAGCTTACCGCAATGCTGCACACTGATGCAGGGCAGCAGGGCACCTTTGAATTCCCGAACGGGGCTGATGCCCCGGTAACTGAGGATGGCGAGATAGTGCAAGAGGAGTTCACGGTAACCTGGCAGGAGTCAGGAGGGCTTGATAACAACCGCGCAATTGTGAATTTGCGGCTCATTGCCCAAGGGTTCACCTCCCCTGTTGCAATGGCCTCGCCAGATGACGGCACAGGCAGGCTTTTTGTCGCAGACCAAACCGGCCTCATTTATGCGCTGACCCCAAATGGCAACGGCTCATTTGAATCAGAGCTCCTTTTGGACCTTTCGGAAAACCTCGTGCCTTTGCAGGCAAATTATGACGAGCGCGGCCTGTTGGGGCTTGCATTGCACCCTGACTTTGGGCAGAACGGGAAATTTTATGCTTACTATACGGCCCCGCTGCGTGAGGGGGCCCCAAGCGGTTTTGACCACACAAACAGGGTTTCCGAATTCACGCTTCCTGACGTTAACAGCAATGTTGCCGACCTGAATTCGGAGCGCATTATACTTGAAATTGACAATCCCCAGTTCAACCATAATGCAGGCCATATAATTTTCGGCCCCGACAATTACCTTTATGTCCCTACAGGGGACGGTGGAGGCAGCTATGACATCAGTGCAGGCCACAACCCTTCCATAGGGAATGCCCAGGATAAAAACTCGCTATTGGGTAAAATACTGCGCATAGATGTGGACTCACAGGATGCAAATGGCCTTTCATACGCAATCCCGTCTGACAACCCGTTCATAAATGGCGGCGGGCGCCCTGAAATATTTGCATTAGGCTTTCGCAACCCATTCCACCTAAGCTTTGATTCATTTACCGGAAGGCTCTATGCCTCGGATGCTGGGCAATCGAGCTGGGAAGAGATAAACCTTGTTGAAAAGGGGCGCAATTACGGCTGGAATATAAAAGAAGGCAGCTACTGCACACAATTCCAGCAGGGGCAGTCCCCTTACGGGGAAGTTGGCGGTGAGAACAGCACAAGCCCATGCCCGGGCGAAGAAGACCAGAACCTTGGCCTCACAGATCCGGTAATCCAGTACCAGAATGCGGCACGCGAAGGCGGCATTGGCAGCGCTGTGATAGGCGGCTATGTCTACCGTGGGCAGATACAAAGCCTCTACAACAGGTACATATTCGGCGACCTGAGCATGAGCTTGCAAAATCCTCAAGGCCTGCTATTAATATCAGAGCCTGTCACGGGGACACAGGAGCTGCTGGAGGCAAGTGAACTGCAAATCGGAAACTCAAATGACGGAAGGCTGAACATGTTCGTGAAAGCCTTTGGCACAGACTCACAGCAGGAAATCTATGTTCTCACTTCCGGGGTGATCGGCCCGGGCGGCACAACCGGAAAAGTATACAAGCTTACTGAAAGCACCAACAACCAAAATACCTCCAACTCGCAGCAAAACACAGCAACAGACCCGAATTACTGAACCAACAGCAACCCTAATTCACGGCAGCCCCGGCACTTAAAGGCCCGGTGGCTGCCGCTGCTTCTCCTGATTTTAAAAATCGCTTCCGGCCAACAATGGCCCTAATTTAGCCTTGGATGCAAAATCTGCACGGATTGAAATTTCCTGTTTTTTTAAGCGAAACAATACGTCCGATCTCAAGGAATATATAGCTTACTATGCCTATACCCTTAAGCGAAATTGCGGGCCGATAGCTCAGACAGCCAGAGCGTTCCCTTCGCAAGGGAGAGGCGCCGGGTGCAAGTCCCGGT
>DUGC01000102.1 GCA_013331625.1 Candidatus Iainarchaeum sp.
TGCTGCAATTGCAGTTTTGGGGCAATGGTCAGTCGCATTCGGCACACTGTCAGCATCATCATCGATTGGGATGGGCGGAGGGGACGTTTCCCGGGCACAGGGGTATGCGCCGATATGGCCTACGCCTGTGCCTTTGATGCATAACAGGGAGGATGCGCGAGGCATGAGGCCATCATCAATTGNNGTTTGCCCCCACCTGTTGACTGCAAAATCCGGGTTATCTATAATTGCGTTATTCTGTATTGCAAGGCCAAGAATGCCGCCCGTGCCTGTGCTGCCTATAATAATCCCTGCCGACTGGTTGCCATAGATGGTGTTGTTTTCTATGACGGTATCTTTTATCACCCTTGAGCGTTCTGAAGTTGCAACATATACCCCGCCGCCGGCATTAGAGTAAATGGCATTCCCCCTGATCCGGGTACCTGAAAACCCCCTGCCCCAGTAAGTGCCGACTGAAATGCCCTTGCCGGGGGTGTTGTGCACGAAATTGTTTTCAAAAGTCCCGCCTGATGAGGAGGTAATGCCGTTCACATTGCTGGCAACTTTATTGTTGAAGCAGTGGTTTCCCCGCACTACAATGCCGCTGAGGCCATCTTTTATGTCAATGCAATCACCCTGCCCTCCCCGCATCCCCGCATTGTATATCGTGTTATTTTCTATAAGCAGCCCTGAGTGTGAGGGCAGGCCCGTATCCTCCGAGCCGCCGATATATATTGCCTCGCCATAAGTGTCATGGATCACATTGTTGCGGATTATGATGTCCGTGCTCCCGCCATTACCGCTCCCGCCCTTGCGGTGTGCATAGCCAAACTGGAGTGCAGCCCCATGGATTGCCTGGGCGGAATGGGTTATCTCGTTGTTTTCGATTACCACCTGGTTTCCACCCCAATAATAAATAGGCTGGCCGCCGGCATTATTTGCCCCAGCAATTACCCTAAATCCCCTGATAGTCACATTATCCCGGTTCACATTCTGTGTCGAAATGGGATAGGCATGGGCGATTTCAAATTTGCTGCTGCCGCCATAAGGCTGCCATAAGGGAGTTACATCATCCGCATTGTATTTTGACATCCCGTCCAACGTGAGGCGATGGCCTGAACTATCAGACCGCAATATTAAAACCGGGGTTGTTGTGCTTTCATTTTGTTCAAGGCCGGCGTCCCTTGCCGAAAAAAATACAGTTACGTCGCTATCTGCAAGGGCGCCATTTATAATGTCCCACTGGGCAGCCTGGTTTAAAGACTTCCAAGGCTTTTGCGCCGAGCCGTCTGAAACCCCGGAAAAATCAGGGTCAACATAGAATTCTTTTGCATAATCTTCAAAATTTGCGGTTAATAATCCTGTTTTTGGGCCTTGTGTAATAGAAAATGCACCGGCATAAGTGATAGCAAGGAGAACTGCAAAAATAAAAATCCGGCAGATCTTGACTTTATTCATCATCGGGATAATATAATTTTGTGCGGTATTAATTGTATGTTTTTTGGCAAATTCGTCATTTGGCAGATTCTAGACTCAAGGTTTCCTTGGAGGGGCCTTCAAACGACCAAAGCAGATGCCAATGAGTATAATGCATATACTAATAATCTCTTTTTTGAACTAAAATACTTTTTGAGGGAAAATTTTTAAGTTATGCAACAGCACAAGATCACAATAACAGCGCACAAAAAGCTCCAAAACCCCCCGATTTTCAAAACAGCAATTAAGCTCGGAATTCCCAGCAGGAATGCCGTTATACATAAGGGAGTTTTTTAGGATTTTTTTAAATTTTTTATTTTGGAAAAAAAGCACGCATATACATAAGAAAAAAGGCAGTAAAAAGCTCATTTTCCCAAATAACTTACCTAAATTACCTAATACAGTAAAAGGAGGCAGAATCTGCCTCCGCTGGGGGGAAAAGTATATATATGAGTTGGGGCCTTATTGCTTGCGTTTTAAGCACGTGGTTTTATGATGCAAGTCCTCAGTGGGAGTAGGCTCATGGAAGAAGAGAAGTCACGGACTGCTAAGCTTATCAGGTGCTTGGAACATGGCGGGGAGAGGTTAAACGACGAAGAAACCGGCTTAAGCAAGGCCTCCAACAGAGGCAATTGAGCTATTCTTTGTTCACCCCTTCTCCTCCCCCGCTCAATTTCTTTTTAATGGCAGGATATAACCTTTCTGAATAATTACTATTTGCCTAAATCCCACGAATTATTTTACCTATCTTTTTGGCATATTTTTGGTATATGCAAAGGGTGGTTGATGGCACAAATACCGGCAAGGCTTGAAAATACCGTTTTATCTTACCTTCCCACTTCATTTTTTCCATGCGAATCTGCATCACGGGAACCCCGGGGGTTGGCAAAACCGCAATAGCCCAAAGGCTTGCAAAGGAGCTGGATTATCCGGCAATCAATGAAAAGGAGTTTGCAGTGAAGGAGGGATTGGTGGCGGCTGAATTTGATGTGCAAAGCAATGAACTTGAAGTTCCGCTCGAAAAGCTTGAAGCAAGGCTCAATAAAATGCTCGCAAAGGAAAAAAATATCATTGCTGAAGGGCACATGCTAT
Organism: Candidatus Iainarchaeum sp.; assembly: GCA_013331625.1. Taxonomy (GTDB): domain Archaea; phylum Iainarchaeota; class Iainarchaeia; order Iainarchaeales; family Iainarchaeaceae; genus UBA10205; species UBA10205 sp10205u. The sequence continues at coordinate 2,548 of DUGC01000102.1, forward strand.
GCGAAATCAAAGGCAGGTTCGACCTTGTGGTGGTTCTTCACCTTGACCCTGAACGGCTGGAATACAGGCTTGAGCAGCGCAGTTATTCCCCTGAAAAGGTGCAGGACAATGTTTTTTGCGAAGGGATTGACTACTGCTCAAGGCAGGCAATGAAAAATTATCCAAAATCCCGTGTTATTGAGGTCGAAAACAGGAAAAGTATTAAAGAGACAACGGAGTTAATTATAACAGTTATAAAAAGCAAGAATGCAAAATAATTTGCAAGAGTGGAAATTATGAAAAGGGGTTTCATTTTAATTTTCCTGCTGCTATGCAGCTACATAACAGCGGGCGCAGTTATAGCCGAACTGGAATTTAAGTCACAAGGCTACAAGGACCTCTACATAAATGATTCCGATTTTTTTTCCTGCACTTCTTTTGATTTCCTTAGCCCCGACATGAATGGTGAGACTTTTGCTGTCCTTTCGCTCCGGGCAGGTTTTGGCAGCCAGCCAAAGGAAGCCTCTTTGCTCAAGGTATATTTCAACAATGCGCTTCTTGATGAGCTGAATTTTCGGGATTTTCCAAACGGGGTTTCACGCATTGAAGTGCCTGCTGAAACGATTTCCGGCTCAAATGAAGTCAAGGTGTGCGGAAAGGCTGCTGTTGCATCGGGCACAATAAAGGTTGGGGCAGATTCGGCTTTTGGGATTTATTCAGGTGCGCACTTCCCCGAAAAGGACGGCTTTACGCTTGACCTTGAAACCTACGCCCCTTATGTTGGCATTCCTTTCACTGCAAGGGCTGTTGCACGCAATTATGGCACGCAGGATGCCCCTGTCCTTTTGACTTACAGAAAGCAGGAGCTTGAGGAGAACACCCCTGAAATCAGCGTGCTGAAAGGGGAAACGTCAAAGCAGGGCATTGTCCCAAAGTGCAGGGAGAGAAATGAGGGAAATGTGTGCACTAAGCCCGGGGAATATGCAATTGAGTATGAAATCGTTGCAAACAAGGCTGTGCCTTTCACTGTGCTTCCGGCCATGATGACATTTACAAATATCTTTGGAGAGCAGGAGCAGCGCCTCACCCAAAGGCCCAACCTTGGCGCGCTCGAACCGCCCCACAAGATTTCAGTGCAGATGGCTTTTGAAAAGGACAAGCTCTTCACCGGCCAGAAAGTCCCCCTCAAGGTCCGCGTGCAAAACATCAGCGAGCAGCAAGTGGAAGGGATCAGGATCCTGCCAATAAGCGGCATGGAGATCAGCGGGGAAGCCGAAAAGACAATCGCAAGCCTGAGCCCGGGGCAGTCCTCTGAAGTCTCGTTCAGCGCTCTTGCGCAGGGCTCTGGCAATTATGTAGTCGGATGCAAAGCCGAGTACGAGTCTAGGGCACTTGAGTGCGATACGACAAGCATCACGATCCAGTCCGGCCTTGATATAAAGCTCGTTGCATCAATCCTTCTCGCGCTCATCTCGGTTGCTGTGTTTGCATATTTTTACCAGAAAAAGGAATGATGGAAAAGCAATCCATTTTGGGCCTTCTTACCCAAACGCAAAACCTTTCATTCCAGCGCAAGGCTCACTTTGAGTGCCGCATCCACTTTTTCCATCGTTCCCGGCCTGAGGGCGCCAAGTGTTTTGATGATGCGCGCATTTCTGGAAATCGTCCTTAGCTGGGTGCACAGGACATTGCTCTCTTTTGGAGCCCGCCTTCGCCTGCAGCCACATGCACAGTAAAACGACCCGCCCCTAAAANNCAGCACACAACGCCGCCACCAGCAATTCATCACCCGCCTAAAGGCAAGTGCGTTCTTGCCAACGGCGTTGTAAAAGGGTACTCTTTCTGGGCATTGGAAGTGATAGCTGCAACAATTGTTGTGGGGCCCTCATCCCTCCTTCACCCTCTCGATTTTCCCGACCGCTTTTTCGGGTTCCTTTTGCCTGGATTTCCAGAATGCATACGCAAGAGCCGCAAGTATTACAATGGCAAGCGGGTAGGCTGCAAGGGGAATCGGGGGGGCAAGCGGCGCAAGTGCTGCAGGGGCTGAAACTGCCTTCGAGGAATAAAAAATCGAGGAGAGGTAGGAGTTTGCATCCATCTCTTTTTTTGACCTGAGCAAATGCTCCTGCGCCGCAGCATCAGCCTGCCCGCCCTGCTTCCTTATTGCCGCATTGTAGGATGAGACTGCGTTCTGCCTCAGGCGCTGCAAAGCTAGCGCGCTCTCATCGAAAGCTTCTGCAAGGCCAGTTGAGAATTCATTGAAATTATTTTCTTTGGCAAGGCCCAGCGCGGCGGAATAATTTTTATCATCAATCAGGGATTGGAGCTTTCTGGCATCAATCATTTCACTTTTTTGCAGCAAATCCTCCATTGCCCCGAGATGTTCCACAGTCACCGGAAAATATGCATATACGCCTTCAAGGTCCTGCTGTGAAAACCCTGAAATGTTCTGGCGCAATATGCGCAAGGTTTCCCCAAGCTTTTCGCGCTGCTGGAGGAATAATGAAATCCTGCCCTGCAGCTCCAGCGCATTTTGCGCAGTTGCGCCAAAGTCCTTTTCCTGCCGCTTTGCGAACTCAACTTTTTCCCCAAGGCTCAAGAGCGCATCCCTTGCATTTGAGAGCATGTTTGAGGCGGCATAAAAATCCACTTTTTCGGATAGTGAACTGATGTCGGGGTCGAACTCCAGCAATCCTGGAGGCAACTGCGATATGAGCAGCTCTTTTTGGGCAGCAATTTTTCCTGCAAGCGCGGCACTTGCATAGTTCACATCTGCCGCTTTGCTTTCCGCCTTATTTAAGCCCTCATTTTGCGGGCCGATCACGATGGAATTGTAGCCTGAGAGGAGTTTTGAAAAATGGAGCTGCATTTTCCCCTTTGAGGGCAGGAAAGAGATGTTTCCGGTGGAATAGATTTCCCTTCCGTCCAAAAAGCTGCCGCAGTTGTGGTCGAGCGAAACATTGAAGCCAAAAGGGACCTGCGACGCCAGATTGCCAAAGGAAATTTTCAGGAATTTATCATTCGGGCCGGGGCCTTGCGAATTTGCATCCGGCGAATTGGCCGCATTCTTTTCTCCCGTTTGCAGGCATTCAACTGCGGCATGGCCTTCAACCGCTTTTGAAGCAAGCCCCGTTGCAATGTCTTTCCCTTCGAAAATGCGTAAGTCCAGGGATTGGGCCAATTTCATTGAATTGGAGTCCCGCTTTAGTTTTCCGCCCTCAAAATTCCCCGCAATCTTTTGGGCTGATTTGAGGAATTCAATTGCAGCCTGCTCGCTCCCAAGGCCCGGAAAATTGTCAATTAAAGATTTTATGGTGCCTGAAAGCTCTGAGAGACGGGAAAATCCGGCTTCAAGTGCCTTTGTCTGCGGCGAATCATAAAACTCCTTTTCGGCTTCCCCCTTTATTGCAAGGCACGAGCTTCCCACAAGACCGGGGTTTGAATAAGGCCGCCCGATCCGTTCCAGGGAACTGAGCCGGGATTCGATTGCGCGCGAAGGATTAAACTTTAGCATCTGCCGCACCGAGTTTATGCAGTCATTAATTTCACGCGCCTGCCTCTCCTCGGCATTTAGCTCCTGCATGTAACCTTGCAGGGAAGAAAACAATTCAAGGGCAGCAGAGCACTGTGCAAGGCCGCTTGCGGGCGATAGCGCATTTATCTGCAAAACCAGCCTCTCTTTCATTGCAATGACAAGCGGGTTTTCTGATTCGAACCCCTTTGCGGCAATCCTTGATTTTATTTCCCGGGATACTGAAATGCAGCTATCGCCGATGGCACGGTAGCGCGATCCGTTGTAATTGAGGTCAAAGGAGAGCTGCGCGGCATCAATTGAAAGGCCCAGCAGCTCTGAGGAATACTTCCCAAGGGTTGAGCTGCCAAGAACCCGTCCCTCTTCGGCAATATGCAGCCTTGATCTGAGCTGCCCGATCCTTCCTGTGAAGTGCTCCCTGAAATTATCCGGCTCTATGAGCGCAAAATCAGCAGTGGTTAATTTTCCGCTCTCTTGCGGCATGAGGTAGAGGCTTTGCAGGCCAGGCGGGATTTGCGAAAGGCCCTTTGAAATTTCGTTAACTTCACCGGAAAGCTGCGTGAGTGAGGAGGAAATGCGGTTTGCTGAACTGGAATTCTTTTCACTTAGCGATTGTGTATGGCTGGCAACCTGCCCGAATGTGAAAAACAGGGAGCTTGCAGCCGAGTTCTGCGACCCCATCAGCCTGTCAAGTGAGGAGAGCACATTGTATGATGGAAGGCCCTGCAGCACTTTCATCGAGCCGCCAAGGCGCACAAAGCCTGCAAGGAAATCCGCCGTGCCTTCAACTACCGGGGCTATGAAGGGGACTTTGAAGTCGCGCTTTTTTGCCTCGTTTTCAGCCTGCCTTGAAATGAAGGATTTGTTTGCGGCCACAATATCGAAAAATGATGATTCCTGCACGAAATTTTCCAGCGAAAGCGCATCTGCAATGGAGCGAAACTTCCCGTACTGTTGCAGGAACTGCGAGGCATAAGTTGCCCCTGATGCATTCTTCTGGGCATAGTCGACGATGTTTTGGTGCAATATCACATAATCATCAAATAGCGGCTCATTTCGCATCAGGTTGATGTCCTCACTTTCAAGCTGGCTGAGCCCATAGTTAATTGCGCGCAGGGCCGACCCATTAAAAAGGTCGGCTTCCTTTGCAGCTATTGTAAGGTTTGACTTGAGCTCGTTTGCCTGCCGCGGGAGAAGGGAATAGTCCCTGCCTTCATAGCACTGGCCGTGGATGACTTTGAGGTTTGAGCGTGCGTTGCTTGTAAAAAGCCAGGCCCGTGCGAGGTGGTTTTTTGCATCCTTAAGTTCCTGCGCCACTTCATAAGGGAGCATTTTTTCATTATAGAAAAGCAGCGATTGCACTTGGGAGTAACAATTGTCCTGCGTGGCACAGTCCGGGATGTCAGTGAAGGCATAGGAAGTGAGCTCAAGGCAGGCGAGGCGATCTTGCGCAGTCACATTCTGCAGGCAGCCGGAGAGGGCAAGGAAGGAAAAAAGAAGGGGTATGAGGGGGAAAGTGCTCAAATGCATGAAAATGCTTGGCGGCAATACTATTTTAAATTATTCGACGATTGACGTAACAAGGGTTATCCTTGCGCCGCCGCTTTTACGTTGACACCTGCATCTGGAGGGATTATTTTGAAGACAGGAATGACAGATTGAGGCCGCTGGGCGAGTTTGCCTTCCGGTTCTTGAAAAATTGCGAATGCCATGGCTGCAAACTTATTATCACAGAACCTGTATTGTTCGAACTTAGGGATTTTCCGCAAAAGGCAACTGGAAATACTTCTTCCCCGTTCAGGGAACTATTGATAAATTTTGAAGTGAAAGTGTTTTATTTGCCAAAAGCCTCCATTATGGCATATGGATATTGCAAGGGCCATAGGGAAGGCGGCATCATTGCTCTCTTTTGCGCAGCGGGGCGCGAAGGGCAAAAGTTCCGCGCAAAATCTGATCGCCAAGGCCGGCGGGTCATTTTCAAAAGGGATCGCGCAGTGTGCAAAGGAGCGCAGGATGCTTCTCAAGAAGGCTGACGCGCTCGAGCGCAGGTTTGCGCGCCGCGAATTTGGCAGGCAGGAGTATTTTGCCCTTCAGACCTCAATCCACAAGAAGATGATGCTCTGCGACCTTGAGTGCGCAATATTTGAAAGCGGGATCGAGATTTCCCGAAACGCGCTTCGGGCTGGAAAACTCACTGACAGCTACTCATTTATCCGGCTTGAGGAAATCCTCGCGCGCTTTGATTTCGCACTAAAAGAGTTCGAGGCTGCAAAGTCACTATTTGAAGGCAATAAGCTTGAAGCAGGCCCTTATGGGGATAAGCTGCGCGAAATACATTCACACGCCCTTGAAGCGGAAAAATCCATCAGGGAAGTTTACAGGCAGGGGTGGGCAAGGGAGCAGGCTGCAGGCATCATGGAAGAAACAAGGCGAATACTTGCAGATGAGAACAGCCCGCATGCCGTTGCGCTTGCGGGGATAAGAAGGGAAGTCGAGGAAAAGCCCGAACATAGGGAAAGAAGGATAAAGCATGCAAAGGCTAAAGGTAAGCATCTTGCAAGGCTTAAGGAAAAGGCGCGCAAAGCGGGGAAATGATACGCAAGTAATTTAAAGCGCGGGTTTGTATTTATCTAAAGGGTGATTTGATGCCGGGACGCAAAATCCAAAAGCCAAAGCCAGGAAACCAAGGGACTGCAAGAGGACCCATTAACCACCAGTTCCTTGAAGGAAAATCAACTACGGGAAATTTTCCAATTACCAAAAGAGAGCAACGAATGCTTGATGAACAGGCGCATATAAGGCGGACAGGGCCTCAAGGCCGCTAACCTTGCGTGCAGTCCTGCGGATCGATGCTGTTTTTGAGCAGGCACGAGTAGAGCATGTCGTTGCGCGCATCAAGGCGCGAATTGAGTGCTAGCATCGAATTGTAATCGGAGCCGCTTGTGCCTGAAAGCCACGGGTCGATGTAATTGTGGGTTATAATTCCCCCGATGATTGCGCCGACCAGCAGGATAATTGCAAAGACAATGCGATCATGCGTCCAAAAGCCCTTCCCTGCAAGGGTTGTTTCCTCGTCTTCCATGCTCTATACAATCGTTCTTGTTATTAAAAAATGATGCGGTGGCTTTTGCCCGTGTCTTTTCTTCGATAGACAAAACTTTAATTATTCAATTGGCATATTTTAACCATGCGGCCGGCAAGGAGAGAAGTGAAAGTAGTCCCAAGGATGTCAACCGTGCTCAATTTTCTGGATAAAGGGGCAAGAAACTCCCTGGCAACCAACAACAGGCTTATGCAAAATTTCAGGGGCCTTGTCTTGCGCCTTTCAAAGGGGCAGCCTCAAAATCCCCGCAGGATGGCGGGGATTGCACTTGTTGCTGCAAGGGAGGTACTGCCGGCAGCAACACACAAAATGCCGGAAATGGAATTGCAAAGGCGGATTTTCCTTGCAGCAAAAAAAGGCAACTGGCATCTTTCTAGGCCCAGCATTGTCAGAATTGATAAACATAATTTTCCCCTGCCCGCCCTTGCAATGAGAAGAAATCATAACATTCTGCTTGGTTCAGGGGCAAGAGCTCAAATAGAATTCGTGCCGGGCGATAGGATCTTCCCATTTGACAATTTCGGGCCAGTATTCAGGATAAAAATGGTGCCAAAAAACGTTAATCAGGAAGTTCGGAAAATTCTTCATGATGTGAGGGGTGTAGATATGGTCACGGACGTGAGGGATTCTATCGGGTACTTCGGATTCACTATCACACACGATGACAGAGCCGGAAGGCTGATTGGAATGGTGTTGAACAGGCAGGAGAGAATGCTGCAAAATTTACCAAGGGATGTCCAAAAAGCTTTCCGGCATTGGGATTTGGAGCTGCTGAAAATCGTGGAACAGGAGTGCTGGCGCGCGGGGATCGAAGAGCAAACTTCCCGCTTCGCACTTTCTATATTCAACAAAAGTAAAAATCCCAATTTCCTTGTGAAAAGACTCGGGTGAGTATCCATTGGGAAAATTGCGGGTTCAAAAATCAATTCCCTCGCCGCCAATTCCCATCTCCTTGCGCGCGAATTCAATCTTGGTGCTCCTGTCCCTCAGGTCAGGCCTTACCATTAGCACTATCCTGCTCGGGCGCGAATAGTCCTTGCATACATACCCAGAAACCTTTCCGAACTCATTGCACCATTTTTCGATCTCTTCAAACAAAAGCATGTTGTCGCGCGAGAGCCTTGAGCGAGAATCCCCTATGTGCATGTAGGATTTCACCTCGAGAAATTCCGGCTTCATTGCCCATATGAGGCCAGACCACTCCGCGAGGAATTTCATATCATCATTGATTTCATGCATCAGGGTGATGCGCACGACTTTGCGCGTTTTAAGCCCCGAAATCACTTCCATCGAACCGAGGAGGCGCTGCCACCCGTCCTTGAGAACGGAGCGGTTGATTTTTTTGAACATTTCCTCATTGGGGGCGTCAAGTGATACATAGAGCTGCGTTGGCAGGAATTTTTTGTCCCTTGCCATTTTTTCAAACACTTCGGTTTTCTGCGCGTTGGTGACAAGGAAGACGCTCTTTGTTGCAGGGAGGGATTTGAGCTGCGAAATAAGCTCGCATATTTGCGGGTAGAGGGTTGGCTCGCCTGAGAGCGAAATTGCCCAATGTGTGGGCATCTGGGCATTCTCAAATCGCTTCCTTGACACTTTTTCAAGGCCGCCAAAGCCCGTGAGGAGCTTTTTCCTCTGCCCTATCGTGCCCTCGATTATCTTCCGGGGGGAATCTGTCTCAATGCCCCCAAGGCCCCTGCTGCGCATCCACTCCATCGGGCGCCAGCAGAACACGCAGTTTTCGTTGCACCAGAGCACTGAAGGGCTCATCTGGGCGCAGCCTGAGCACTCAATTCCATAAAACTTCTGCTTGTAGCAAACCCCTTCCTTGCGCAGCGCTTTCTTGTTCCATGTGCAGATCTGCACTGCAGAATGCGACCCCACGATGGCATATTTTGCCCTGCCAAGCTTGCTGACCTGCGCTGGCGAGAGGTATTTTGTCTCATCCGCGCCCCTTTCATTGCTGCATTTTACAGCAATCCTGCCGCCCTTGTGGCCAGTGGCTCTTTCGGGGTCTAAAACTATGCCCATACAGCAAGATACATAACGCACCCTTTTAGAACCTTTGGGAAAAACTCAATGAAAGAGGTTTATGGGGGCATTGGGCATTTAAAAAAATGATACGGAGCGGCATTTGCCTCAATAGACCAGCAGGTTCTTATACTCCCATGCCCTACTTTTAATGAAACGCGATAAACTGGCGCTATTGGCAAAATAGGCAATAAAGGGAGTATTATGTAGCGCGGCTCGCAGGTTAAATATTTAAATAAGTTAGACTTTTCTAATAATAGGATTTTTCAGTTTGTGGAAAAAACACAAGCAGAAGGGGAGATTTTGGATGTACAAATATACAATTGCAAGGCAGCTTGCAACA
>DUGC01000061.1 GCA_013331625.1 Candidatus Iainarchaeum sp.
AAGCCATATATATACCTTTCCTGTCGATTTTTGCAAAATGAAAGCAGAACGGCAGGAACTTAATAAAATCAATTCATTTGGAAAATTTAAATTAATTAATTTGAAAAATTTATTTTCCGAAGTATTTTTATTGCCGCAATGCTCAGGGCACAATATTTCATGGCTCGGCAGGCTGGATCGTTATTTCACACTCCACTTCGCATGTCGTGCCAGGGCTGCAGACTGCAATCACTTCCCCGATCATCTCCTGCAAAATAGTGGCCGAGGATGGCCCAACTTCCACGGCAGGGGTGCCTTTGTCAACAAATGAGACGCAGCCCTCGGGAAGCCCCATGATATTTCCAAGGCCTTTTGCAGAGAAAGCGTCACCACGCAAAAACTGCAGGTTCTCGATTTTGAATGGCTGTCCGTTTGGCTGCCTCACAGCGTTCTCAAGACCGTCATAAAACCTCTGCTTACTCACGTTTACTCGCAGGCCGTTAAAATAATTTATTGCACCAATTATTATCATGAGGACCACAAGGGCCATCACTGCTGCAATGAGCATCCTGAAAGGCTCAAATTCCTGCCCCTTCTCATCTGCAATGAATCTGGAGGACATCACAATGAGCCCACCAGCATATTTGAAAGGACCATGCTCACGACAAATGTGATCACAGCAATCGGCAGGTAGGTGGCAATATTGATCCTCACAAGCAAATCGTTGTCCTCCTCGATTTTTGTCGTAAAGTACGTCATTATGACAACAAGCTCGAGGATGTAGAGGGCGACAATGAGTATGAACTGTGTCGGCGAAGCGATGTTTGCTATTGCGGAAGGTGAAATCAGCCCTGATTTTGTGAGGGATGTAAAGCTGCCAAGCGAGCCTGAAGCCCCGGCTGCAAGGTTGTCCGAGCCTGATGATATGCCGGATGCAGCGATCGAGGAGATCGTCACTATCACAACGCGCTGCAGGCTCGTAGTTATCCCTAGCACAATCGGGGCTATGAAAAGCGTCATCGTCTTCATTGTCCCCGTGACATCGGAAACAAGTATTTTGAGCATGTTTGTGACCTTCTGGGCGTTCTGGAGCTGTATTGAAAGCGAGATCAGCGTCCTTGCGGCAACATTTACCCCAAGCTGCACGGAATCGACAAGCATTTTCATCGAGCCTTTTATGAGGGCGGAGGGGATTTTTGCAACTGAACCCATGTTCTGGTCAAATACCGCCTGCTCAAGGGGCATCCCCATCAGCTTTATGTTGTCAAGCGTGCGGCCAAATATCAGCCGTGATACTTTCATGTCGGGCAAAAACTCAATGACATGCTTCATTGCATCCTCAACAGGCTTGTTCTCACCCATCCTTGATGCAAGCACATAAAGCGAGTCCTTGAACTCTGATTCAAGTTCCTGAACCTCCAGCTGAATCCTGCGCTTGTAGATGCTGGTGTAATAGAGGAGGATGAATACGGTGAGCGAAATTGTGATCAGAAGGCCAAATACCAAAGAATATGGCGCTATGTCATTTTTGCTCTGTGAAAAAAACAGCTGCTCTTGGGCTTTTATCTGCTGCCCGATATCTGCAGCCGACGGCGGCTCCTCACCCCCGCTTGCCCTCATACCCCTGCTCATGAGCTCGCGGAACAGCTCCCCGCTCTCGTCAAGTGCAAAATAGGCAGGGGTATGGCCTGCCGCTATTAGTGCCTGATCACGGGATTTGTCGGGCTGCACGAGCTGGGGCGTCTTTTCACCAAGGCCCAGCGCAGAGTATGCAAATTTTGGAGGCAGCCCCTGCGTTGAGACCACAAATGAGATTGAAAGGCCAAGTATTGCAACGATTGCCGCGGCCATACGCACATCGATCCCGATGCCCAAGATATTGGCCTTCCACTTTTTTGGCAAACCTTCATGGCTATCAGGGATCAGCGGAGGCTCGTAGGTCGGGGGCCTTGTCTGCAAAAGGTTGTATGCAAATGCTATCGTGATTGCAGGGATCACAATGTTGTATATCAAAAGCAGCACATAGGGGTTTGCAAGGGGCGCATTGGAAAACGAGCTTCCGACAGGAAGGATTATTATGAGCAGCAGCGGGAGGAGGACGCCTATGTAAAAGAGCATTGTGCTCGGCTGCGAGAGGTCGCGGGCATATTGCTCCATTTTGGTCCTGATGCTCTCAAGCATCTCAGTCATTGTCTGGTCAAGCAGGGCGTAGCGCTTGGCTTCCGTGTTTTCAATCACTGATGCGCGGATCCTCATGAGGGCGCGCTTGAACTCGTCGCTGTATTTTCCCCAACTGTACGCAAGGGCATCTAAGCCTTCTGAGAGGGAATTGTACATGCCGACCTGCACGTTCCATATAAGCTCGCGAAAGTCCTTGGCGATCTTTCCCTTTCCGTGCTGGGCTGCGAACTCCACTGCCTTTTCAAGGTTTGGCACAAGCTTTATCGACATGACCATGTACCCTAAGAGCTCGGGCACATATGTGAGCGCCTTGGTCTGCTCGCGCCTAGCCTCGCTTGCGGGGAACGAGCTGAAGTAATTTACGGCAAACATCGCGATCAGGATGAACGGGAGGTAGGCGTAAATGTAGGTCATCATCCCTCCCCCTGAAAGGAGAGCGAGCACATCGGCAAGGGGGAAGTAGAGCACTATGGTCCCGAGCAGGAATGCGGCTGCGACAAAAAGGATAAGGGAAATTGCGCAAGCTGCAGTGAATTCCTGCGCGCTCAGCTTCCATTTCAAAAACGCAACCGCCTGACGGTTATCCTCGTTGAATGACCCTTTTTTCCCAAGCGAAGGCGAGAGCGCATAGAGCTTTTTGCACAACGCAACAAAAGGGTGGTCAGGCATCTTTTCAAGCCTGCGCTCCCCTGCTGAAAAGTCCTCTGAGGAAACGGTTATCTTGCTGTAGAGCTCCCCGATGCTTGGCTTTCTGCGCTCATCAAACATCTTCAGGCCCCTCTTCCCTTGACGCGCTTTACAAGGCTGTTCCTCACCCAGTTCTTCCACTTTCCCATCACTTCATCATAATCAACCGAGCCGAATTCCTCAAGCTGGTCTTCCTTGAGCAGCACAAGCTTGTTGTTTGCAACAACAGTGCTCTCAGCCTCGAGCAACTGGGGCACCTTGAACTCGTTTTTCATGTCAACAAGGTACGCTTTTGAATCGGCATTCATCCGGATGGTTTTCCATATTTTTTCAATGCCAAGCCCTGAAATGTTGCTGATCCTGCCGAAAAGGTCGCTTTCCTTGAGGTTGTCTTCCATCAGATACAGGCTGTCTTTTGCGGCATCATATGACATGAGGTCCAGAAGGCCGCCTTCCTCTGATGGGTCGTGGTTCCAGTGCTTTTTCACTTCCGTGACCTGCACTACCCTCCTGTGGCGCTGCAGGCTCCCCCGAAAGCGGATCGGCCGTGCAACAACCACTATATCAGTTGCCTTGAAGGAAGTGGTCGGGACCTCAAGGTCATTTACGATCCTGTCCCAGACGCTGTAGGCACTATCGCCGTGTATTGTTCCCATCACAATGTTTCCGGCAGCGCCAACGCGCATCGCTTCATAAAGGGTCCTTGCTTCCTTTGACCTCACTTCGCCGATTATCAGGGCGCTATCGCCAAGGCGCAGCGCCGTGCGCAATGCTTCCTCGGGCGCAAGCTCGTTGTCATTTTCACTCGTGCCTATCGGCGAGCGTGTCTTGAGGCGCTGGACATTAAAGCCGATCTTTTTCATGTAATCGGCACTGAGTTCGAGCGTGTCTTCCTGGATAATGATCCTTGAATTTTGCAAAATCTCAAGCATTAAGGCCCCCATGAGGGAGGTCTTCCCCGATCCCCTTGAGCCTGTGATGAGCATTGTCGCCTGCGAATCTATAAAGAAGGTGAGCATGCCTGCAGCAAGCGGGGAGAGGTATTTGACTCNNGAAGGTCGAAATCTAGGACTGGGTGCGCCTCGTCAAAGGGCCTTCCGGACATCGCGCGCATCTTTGAGACGAATGAATCCGCCTCCTCCTGCGTGTATATTATATTTGTCTGGCACTGGCCGAACTCCGAGTGCACGAGGTATATTGTCTTGTTGCCGATCGGCGCGTCGATGTAAATGTCTGTTATCCTGCGGTCCGAGAGCAGCACTTCGAGAACGCCATAGCCGACGGTGTAGCGCGCAACTATCTGGCTCAGTTCGATTATCTCGTCATTTGAAATATCGATGGCCTCGCGCTTTGCAATATCCTTGATTGTTGACTGGTAGACGCGCTCAAAATAGCGCCTGCTTTTTGCAACGTTGGACAAAGACGCCCTGCCGGGCTGGTAGGCTGCAACGGTTTCCTTGGTCTTGCTCACGAGGAAATACTTTTCGGGCGTGAGGGAATATTCGGGCAGGCTCACAAAGTAGAGTTTTTCTGTCTTGTTCGGGTGCTTGAATATCTGNNCCGCGAGCCTATGAAGCTCGGCTTTACCTGCGCCTCGAAAAAGCTCCGGTAAATATCGTTCGTATCGGGGGCCTTCTCGAGTTTTGAGAGGATCACTTTTGCGTTTGAAATCAGGGCTGTGGATTCATATTGCTCCTTCACATACGCCAAAGTCTTGAAATACACAAAGCAGCGGTTCTCTTTTGGAAGGGATTCGAGCCTTGCTTTTTCCTTTGCGATCTCCTGCAAGAGCAGCATGTATGACATTATCGGGTCATAGAGCATTTCCTCATGCGTGACGCGCACGAGCGCGTTGTGGCGCTCGCCGAAATCCTTTTCGGATTCAAGCTTCGGGTCGCCAAGGTGCGAGTAGCTCCAGATGCTCTCTACCTCGAACCTCGTATAAAGGGTTGCGATCTGCGAGAGCATTTTTGTCTGCGTCTCGTCATACACGCGCTCATAGACCTCTGCGAGCACAACAAGGTCAGCTTCAACCTCGCTGAGCAGCTTGAGCACGTTGTATCGCGCATTGCGGTCATCGGCAATCGATGGGCTGTAGAACGAGTCGCGGCAGTCTATCACCAAAACGCGCTTTCCGCCCTCGTCCTTTACTACATACGGGCTTAGTGTGGTTGCCTGCGGATTCATCATTGTCCCCTTTCAGGTTCAATATTGGTGTTCCTTATTATTATACTTTATCAGCGGCAATTTGCCTCCTGCAGGCTCCTCGATGGAATTGAATAGAAGGGGCGGGGCAAAATTTCACATAACTGCAAAAAAGGGCTGCATTTTATTAGCAGGATCCCCTTGCGGCCGGGGCGCGAAAACCCAGCCATTCAAATGCCCGGGTTCTGGCCACGCAAAACCCCCCTACAACCGCCATTTTATACAAGTTCAAAGCAATATAGAAGCGAAAAGCATGGCTGCCAAAGAGATTTTCCTGATAATTATGCTTCTTTTTCTTTGCGCAGCGGCAGGCGCTGCAACTTTCTACGTCGACAACCAGAATCCGCAGGCAGGCGATTCGAATCCGGGGGCCCAAAGCGAGCCGTTCATGACAATTCAGAAAGCGGCAGATGTGGCACAGGCAGGCGATACTGTAATTGTCCAGCCGGGAAATTATCATGAAAGAATTTCCACCAAAGCAAATGGGGGGCCGGACAATTATATCACTTTTAGCGCGAATGGGAAGGTAATTGCTGATGGCTTTGATATAATGCACGGTTATGTAACTGTCAGTGGTTTTGAAATGACGGGGGGAAGTGCAGGCAAGTGGGGAAAGGCAGTCAATATTTACCCTTCCGCAAATAACATCAACATACTCGGCAATTATATCCATGACCTGGGGCCGCTCATTTACGGGATCTACTTTGCAAGGAGCGGCGGCAGGCCGGAACAGGCGGCCCAAAATGTCCTGATCCGGGGAAACACCCTCAAATCACTCAATTATACTATGTTACATATGTACGGGGCCAACCATACTGTTGAATATATAATATTTTTGACAGTTCCAATGGCTGGGATGCAACACGCATCTTTGGCACCAATAACACCATAAGAAATAACACGTTTACACACATCGATGATGTGCCAGGAATACCCGAACATGCGGATATTCTGCAAATATATGGCCTTGAGCATGAGGACTCATACGACAATGTTTTCGAAAAAAATTTTATCATGGATTCCAATGCTCAGCTAGTCTATATAAGCAGCTGGCCCGGGGTTAACATAGGGAACTGGATTTTCAAAAACAATGTGTATTATGATGTGAACTGGGAAGGGCAGATGTCCGCCAGAATGGACTGGTACAACAATACTTTTTACCTTTGCTCAAGGGTCAATCAGGCACATGCGCTGCTCTTCAATTATAGGCCGGGCACTTATGGCTCTGCGGACAATTCTGAACTACGGAACAACGTTTTCCTTATGTGCGGCCGTCACCCATCACAATCAATTTTTGGATGGTATGATGCAGATTCGAATGTCCAGAATTTTTCTGCCGACTACGATTTTGTTGCGGGAAAAAACTATGCTTCAAAAAGGTCATCAGATTGCACAAACGGGGCCCGTACAAAGAATAATTTTTGCGAACCCCATGGCATAAACGGCGGAGACCCGGAATTACAGAATATAAACGACCCTATTGGCCCGGACGGCATTGCGTTCACTTCCGATGACGGCCTCATCTCTCTTGAAGGCTCTATTCTTTGCAACAGCGGGCAGGGAGGAACATACATCGGCGCATATCCATGCAAAGGAAGTACGCCAATTGTGGATCCGCAGGGCCGGCAAAGCCCCGATGATGATCTTGACGGGGTGCCAAACGCAATGGACCGCTGCCCGAAAACGGCAGTTACGGCAAAAAATTACGTGAACGTTTTCGGCTGCTCTCTTCCGATTGCGGCAAAATTTGATATAAAACCCGATTTCAATGCCATTGATATTAACGGGCTGAATAATTTAGAATTAGGGNNGGCGACGAGAGGCTCGACATTGATACTGACCTCAACATAACCCAGTCCAAAATAAGCCTCAACCAAACAAGCCTGCCACAACTCAGCGCAGCAGCAACAATAACTTTTTACAACACAAATTTTACAAACCCTAAAATACTAAAGGACGGAAAGGAGTGCACGCAGTGCAGCATCGCAAGCTATGACAGGGCTGCAAAGACAATCACGTTCAGCGTGCCGGGATTTTAGAAGGGCACGGGCGCAAGTAATAAATGCCGCAAGGGCATTGTCTTGTAATGGGCCAAAATGACGCAGCGTTCTTTGCCGGGAAATTCCTTTTCGGGATAGCTGTCCTCTTCATTATCTTCTCCTACCTCCTCTCGCTCGTGCCTCAGGTGTGGTTTGGCATGTTCTACGCGAATGCTGCCTTGGCTGCCCTGCAGCCTTTTGGCATAAGCGGCACGGTGGAAAATTCTGATCCCGTGCAACTGCGGCTCGGCCAGCTCAATGATCCGCTGGGTTTTGGATACCTTTGCACCGGCATTTTGGAGATGGCGCTCGTGTGGGCTGCGGTGCTCGCAACCCCGTCAGTTGGCCTGCGCGAACGGATCAGGGGCGCGGCAGCGGCGGTCGGGGTGATTGCGGCATTCAACCTCTTGCGCATAGTGGCAACAATCCTTATCCTTGTTTCACTCGGCCTTGGCGCAGCCAGCTTTTCGCACGACATTTTCTTCAGGATGTTCCTTTTCCTCACGATCGCGGGCTATTATTATGCGTGGCTGCGGTTTGCAAAGGGCGCGACGATAAGTAAAACGACCCGCCCCTAAAA
>DUGC01000086.1 GCA_013331625.1 Candidatus Iainarchaeum sp.
TCAATATTACCCTCCCCGCTCACAGCAATAACATTGTCATTGCCTGTTACAGTCAAGACGACTTTTTCAGTCGGCGTCTGGACACTCACTGCTGAAACCATTTTTTTCAGGTCATCAACTGAAGCTGTCAGTTGCCCGATTTTCCCGTCAAGCTCTGCAATGCGCGAATTTACGGCACCCATTTCTCTGCCAAGGCTTTCAGCAATTCCTTTCTCCGCTTCACTGACTAGGCGCTCTGTTGCTGCAGAAGCGGCTTGTGCCCTAGCGGCAGCTTTGCTTGCAGCGGCAGTGGCTTCTTTTGCCCTGCTCACTTTCTGGGCCTGCTCGGCAGGAGGCTTTGCAGAACCCAAAATTGCATCCGCTTCTTTAATAGTTGCCCTTGCTTCCTCTATCAGCGCCTGCGCCTCAACACGCTCAGCTATGATTTGGGCTATCTGGCGCTCAGTTGTTTCTATCAGATTAAACCTTGAACTTTGTGCGGTCAGCCTTTCTGACAGGGGCAAATAATTCCTTTCAAAAAAAGCTGCAGCAGCTGTTTGGTGCTCGGCCAAAACACCCCTTGCCAGTGCGGCCCTGCTTTCGCTAATTTGTGCACTCAATGATTTTGCCTCACTTGAGTTTGTGCGTGCAACCACCAAAGATTCCCTATTAAGAGCGGACGCTTTAATCATCCTGTTTTTTTGCGAAACAAGGTTTCCCCTTGCCTGCTTGAGGCGGGTTAGGTCCAAAGAGGCAGGATCTGCAGTTTTATATTCAACCGATATTTGCCTCCGCAATACTCTCAGTTCCTCAATTGAGGCTTTAAGCTCTGTTACCTGCTGCTCCACTGCAGAAGAAGACCATGTTACTTTATTTTCCGGCGCCACCACGCCTTCCATAGCAAGGGTCTGACTTTCAATTGAATTCAGCTTTGCTATGTTTCCCCTTATCGCTTCAGCCTGCACGCCACTGGCGCCAACATCTGAAAGGAATGCGTCAACCTCCTGAGCCGTCGGGGCTGCAAATACAGCAGTGCTCAAAATAAAAAACACTGCCAAAATAACCCTGATTTTTGGATTCATGCACCCACACCTTCCGCGCTGCATGCGCTATAGAGCTGACTTCCAATTGATGAAATAATGTCCATTTGCTCCCCTGCAAGGACGGCATCAATTTCAAAAGGAACGGAGCGTAAATATTTTTGTTCAAAGATGGAAATATCATAAGCTAAGGTTGAAGCAGCCACAAAGTAGTCATTAAAGCCAAGCTCAAGCCCTGAAAATTCGCCCATGCGGCCGCAAAGCGCATTGAGGTCTTGCCCATTAAAGTTTGTGGCCAATGAATTCAGGTTCTTTAGCAATTCAAAATTTTCATTTGAAAGGACTATTGCCCTTGCGTAAAATGAAATAAGCTCTCTTTCAGATTGTGACTTTGAGCTGTTTTTCATCAAATCAAGCTCCTGCTGAAGCTTTGCAATGTCAGGCTGGGAAATTTTGAGTTGGGGCGTTTGGGACGCAGCATCCAAAAGCAGGGTGCCGTTGAAATCTTGGGATTTTAAGCCATATTTTTGCAGCACATTTTCAATGCGCATTTCCATGCTTGGCTGTACGGGTTTAGCAGAAAAGAAAAAATAGGCGCCCACAATCAAAGCAACAAGCAGCACAACGACCGCTATTGCTTTCAAGCTTACCAATTGAATCCCCTTTACCACTAGAATTAGTAAATAATAGAATTAACCTGTATAATAACCTATTGCAAATTCGGCCCATAACGCCCCATAGAAGCACTACAGGGGAATTTTGAAAAAAGAGAAGCCGGCACCCGGCAAAAACCGGGTGCAGTTGTCCTGCTAAGATATTTTATGTGAAAATTTGGGATTAGGCTCACTGTGCGGATAAATCCACAATATACCAATTCTGCAATTGTACTATATAAATATATGTATTTTAGTGCCCACTTTTTCGGTTTGTTTAGTCAGGCAGGATTTGGGAAAAATTTGCGCATGATACTAGATCCGGCTGCCTTGGCTCACCTCAATCATTAAATATGAAAATAGTGTTGTAATATTGATGCATAAAAACCATGGATTGCTTGCGCTTGTTTTTGTAATTTATCTGCTGGTGCTAAGCGGCTGCTCGGTTAAGGACAGCGGTGCTGGCAACGGGGCGCAAGATGGCAATATCCCATTCCAAGAACAGGCACCCGGAATAGTGGGGGGCGGCACTGAAAACCCGCAGGCAAACGGCACTCCCCCCCAAGCGCAGCCTGATGCCAATGTAGCCCTGAGCCCAATTGATGCATGCCTTGTCAATGCCACAGGTGCCGAGAATGCGGACGCGTGCCTTCTGAGCCTTGCAATTTCGGGCAAGAATGCCGACCCGTGCATGAAACTCACAGCTGTTTCAAAAAGCAGGTGCTTTAAGGAAACGGCGCTCGCAGCACTTGATGGCAACCTGTGCGCACAGGTCACGGACAGCGCTTTGCGCAGGGCGTGTTATTTGGGGGTTGCAGCAGGGAAGAGCGATATTTCACTATGCAGGCAGGTTCCTGTAATAGAGGATCAGGATACCTGCATCAAAAGCATCGCCATAGCATCAAAATCAGTTGACGGGTGCAATGCCCTCTTTGATGCCGCTGCAAAGGATGAGTGCTACCTTGCAATCGCCCCATCCGCAACCGACCTGTCGTTTTGTAAAAAAATGAGCATACGCTACATAGATGGCATCAGCCTGCAGGACAAGTGTTACTTGTCAAACCAACAGGCAATGGCAAAAGGGGACAACTGTTTCATGCTATCGGATGCAGGCCTGCAAAGCAGCTGCTTTCTTGCGGCAAAATCAGGCCCTGCTGATGCAAACAAAACGGCCTGCACTGCAACAGGGGATGATGCCGCAAAGGAGAGCTGCAATTTCTGGCTTGCGACAACCACCAAAAACACGGGCCTTTGCACCCAGTTGCCCGCAGAGAGGGCAGTCGAATGCACAAATAAAATACTGGATGGCAATCTGCCGGTAGAAATGTGCATTGGCATAAAGGGGGCTTTTGAAAAAAACAAGTGCTTTGTAAATGCTGCAACCAGCGGGAAAGACGCAAATATTTGTGAGCTTATTGACAGCAATTCCCTAATGCGCGACAGCTGCATCAGCAAGGTGGCACTTGACAGCGGCAAGGCCGAACTATGCGGCAAAATCAGGGCTAACAACATATCGCGCAGGGATGAGTGCTATTCAGCGATCGCGCTAAAGCTTGGAAACCATTCAGTGTGCGAGAGCGTGCAGGCAGACACCGCTTATTACATGTGCTTTGCATCGCTTGCAATCAAATCCAATGCCCCTGAAGTGTGCGACACATCCCAAAGGCAGAGGTTAAGGTTGTTGCCATATCCGGGAAAGGATTATTGCAGGATCGAATATGCGGTGAGGAAAGTTGATATCTCGCTCTGTGAAGGCTTTGAGCTCGAATACCTCAGTTCACAATGTGAAACAAAAGTGAACAAGGTGATTTCCTGCGTGAGCGGCGATGGGGCGTGTGATGAGGGCCTTTGCGCTTATGATGAGGACAGGGACTGCCCTAACCCATATGCGTGCAAGACCAACCTTGACTGCAATGACAATGACACCGGGACAACTGATTCGTGCAATACCCAAAGCGGGGCATGCACGCACACTGTTGTGTCATCCTGACTTTTCCTTGCGGCAAAAACCAAAAAATTCTATCCATTAAAATGCAGCATACCGGCTTTTTTGCAAACCGCTTCAATAGTGATTTAAATTGAACCTGCAAAAGTGATT
Source organism: Candidatus Iainarchaeum sp. (assembly GCA_013331625.1). Lineage (GTDB taxonomy): Archaea > Iainarchaeota > Iainarchaeia > Iainarchaeales > Iainarchaeaceae > UBA10205 > UBA10205 sp10205u. The sequence goes on from DUGC01000086.1 coordinate 3,771, forward strand.
TTATGGCAGGCAGGGACCGCATTATAGTTCTTGATTTTGGCAGCCAGTACACGCACCTTCTTGCAAGAAGGGTGAGGGAGCTTGGGGTGTATTCGCAGATAATGTCGCCCACAAGCGCTTCTGACGAGTTCAAAGGTGCCGGCGGCATAATCCTTAGCGGCGGGCCAAAGAGTNNCTGGATGAGCCATGGCGATCAGGTGAGCGAGCTTCCCGAAGGCTTTGAGACAAGCGCATCAACTTCCGATTGCCCGAACGCCGCCATTGCCGATCCCGAAAAAAGGATTTATGGCCTGCAGTTCCATCCTGAAGTCACCCATACCCAAAACGGCATGAAGATACTGGCCAATTTTGTTTTCAGGATCTGCGGCTGTAAAAAAGGATGGACAATGGAAAATTACCTCAATGAAAAAATAAGCGGTATCCGAACGGAAGTGGATGACCGCAATGTGTTTTTGCTGCTAAGCGGGGGCGTGGATTCGACCGTTTCACTTGCACTGCTCGGCCGCGCGATCGGATCGGCAAGGATCCATGCGCTCCATGTCGACACGGGCTTTATGAGGAAGGGCGAGAGCGAATATGTGGAAGGGG
>DUGC01000029.1 GCA_013331625.1 Candidatus Iainarchaeum sp.
CAGCACACAACGCCGCCACCAGCAATTCATCACCCGCCTAAAGGCAAGTGCGTTCTTGCCAACGGCGTTGTAAAACTTTCAAGGTTTGCTAGTTGCGGGCCGTGAAAATTGAGCCGAATTACTGTGTTGGACTGCCATAGGTTTTTGGGAGGAGCTTGCGATGGAGGAATTTTTTCGCCCCGTCCCCGGTGTAATCGGAAACAACATGCCCGTCCCCTCTGAGGATGTATTTGTATGTGAGCAGCGCCTCGGCGCCGCCTGGCCCCCTGCAGTGCAGCTTTCCGGTGGAAATGCCGACCTCCGCGCCTTTCCCGTACCTGTACCCGTCCGCAAAGCGTGTGGATGCATTCCAGTAAACCCCTGCAGAATCAACCCCCGCAAGGAACTTTTCAGCATCCTGCGCGCTTTGGGTTATGATCCCGTCCGTGTGCTTTGAGCCAAAGCGGTTTATATGGGAGATGGCCTCATCGCAGCTTTTGACGATTTTTACCGAAAGTACAAGATCGCTAAATTCCCTGCCAAAATCACCTGCAATTGCTTTCTTTGCCCTGAAATTGTTTTTTGCAAGTATTGCAAGCGACTGCGGGTCAGCGCGCAGTTCCGCCTTCCCCCCGAGCGCTTTTGCAAATGCGGGAAGGAATTTTTCAGCGATCTTTTCATGGACTAAAAGCGTTTCCATTGCGTTGCATGCGGCAGGGTAATTTGTCTTTGCATCAACGCATATTTTCACTGCCTTTTCAACATCTGCAGACTCATCCACATACTCATGGCATACCCCTTCCGAGTGCCCCAGCACGGGAATCTTGGAATTATCCATAATGTATTTTACAAACGCGCTGCCCCCGCGCGGGATTATGAGGTCAATGAGGCTGTCCATGCCCAGCAATTCATTCACGGCTTCCCTTGATTCGGCAAGCTGCACGCTCCCAGGCGGCAGGCCGGAAACCTTCAGCGCACCCCTAACTGCAAGAAATATCGCGCGGTTGGTCTCCCTTGCCTCGCTGCCCCCTTTGAGTATAACACAGTTCCCTGTCTTTATCGCAAGCGCGCTTATCTGGCAGAGGGCGTCGGGCCTTGCCTCAAATATCGCGCACACAACGCCAATCGGCACGGATACCTGCTCTAGCACAAGGCCCTCATCAAGCATTATTGAAGACAGCACTTTTCCCGCCTGCCCCACTTGCGCGGCTACACTTTCCACCCCATGCACTATCTCGCCAAACTTATGCTCCGAAAGCTCGAGGCGCTTTAGCATCGCAGGGGAAACCCCCTGCCGCCTTGCCCTCAGGACATCCTTTTTGTTGGACACGAGTATCCGGCCCTTTTTTTCTTCAAGCAGTTTTGCCATTTTCAAAAGCGCTTCATTGCGCATTTTTTCAGTAACGGGCGCCATTTGCAAAAACGCCCTGCGGGCCTCCTGCGCCTTTTTCAGGGAATTTTCAGCCATCATATCCCGCCTTCGAAAAATGACCCCGAGCAGTTCTTTGCGGCAGCATCAAGCACTGCCCCCTCCCTTGCCTTGCAGATCGCAACGCTCGCTCCGCCCTCAAGGGCCTTTTTTGCGGCATTGATCTTGGAACTCATGCCGCCGATGCCGTATTTGGACCTGCCTGCAGTAAGTACCTCGGTTGCAAGAAGGTTCTTCAGGCCGCTGATCTTTTTTGCCCCGCCAAAATCCTTGGGGTTTTGCGTGAACACGCCGTCGACATCGGTGAGGATGATGAGAAGGTCTGCCTTGAAATTTGTGCAAAGGAGCGCGGCCAGGCCGTCATTGTCCGAAAACGGCTTTTCGAATGAGAGGGCTTCGCGCGAAACAGCGTCATTTTCATTGATGATCGGTATCGCACTCATTTCAAAGAGCTTTTCAACCGTGCTGCAAAGGTTTGAAAGCGACACTTCGTTTGTGAAATTGTGGTGCGTGAGCAGGATCTGCGCTATTGTCTGGCCGTGCTTTGCAAAAGCCAGTTCGTACTCGTGCATGAGGAGGCTCTGGCCGATTGCAGCCATTGCGGCCTGCGTTGCGGTGTCCTTTGGAAATCCCGTGCCGAGCTTTTCAACCGCGCTGCCTATCGCCCCGCTTGTGACCAATATTACATCCCTGCCGCAGGAGCGAAGGGACGAAAGCTCTTTTGCAAGGCTCCTTATTATTGGAGTGTTCAGGCCGCCATCTGCCATGAGGGAATTGGTGCCGATTTTAACGATTATCCGCATGTATTTGCCCTCTGCACCCATTTCCTTTGCGGTTCCCTCAGCCATCTTTCCCGAGCTCCTCTGACCTTTTTGCCGCGGCACTGACAGCTCCCTGCACGGCTTTTTTGAACCGCCCGCCCTCAAGAATTTTCCTTCCGGCCTGCGTAGTGCCGTTTGGTGAGGTGACCATTTCCATAACCTGAGTGCAGGAGTAGTTTTTTTCAAGAAGCAGTTTTGCTGTTCCAAAAATTGTCAGTATCGCAAGCTCTTGGCTCTCATCTGGCGGCAGGCCGTTTTCCTCCCCGGCCTCTGCAAGGCACTTGGCAAAATATGACACGAATGCGGGGCCCGAGCCGCTCAGGGCCGTGATTGCATCAAAATGCTTTTCCTCAAATTCAATTGCTTCCCCAAAGCCGCAAAGCAGTTCCTTAACTTTCTCTTTTTCCGCTGCACTGATATTTGCGCATGAAAACGCATTCACGGACGCGCCCGCAAGGGCGTTTATGTTGGGCATCACCCTCACTATTTTTTTCTTCCCCAGCATTTTTTCAATAAAGGGGATTTTTTTGCCTGCTGCAATCGAAATGATTGTCTGGCCTGAAACGAAAGATTTAATGCCTTCAAGTACCCCCGCAAGGTCTTTTGGCTTAACGCACAGGAAAATGACCGAACACTTTTCACATAATTCCTTTAGTGATGAGGCTGCAATGATTCCGTTTCCGGCGCCCGCAATTTTTGAGCTGTCGGGATCGAATGCAATAACCCGCCCTTTGATATGCCCCGATAGTGAGATGGCAATCGCGCGGCCCATCCTGCCAAAGCCTATTATGCCAATGCCCAATCCATCACCTGCAAACCGAAATAAAACCCAAGGCCAAAATCGCCTTGGAAATAACCAGTTCCATCAATTAATAAGCACCTGAAAGTATATTTAAAATGCCATGCGGCAAACGGGAAAAACATGCCAAAAGGATTATTTACCCAAAAAAATCACCATTATGTCAGTCCGCGAAAGTCTTTTGGCATCCATTGGGCTGATGGGCCTTGCAAACCGGCGGGTTTGCAAGGCCCGCAGAATCTCAAGATTCTGCAAGGTAGCAGCCCGTGAAAACTGCCCGGATTACTTCCTTGGGATCCCATAAAACAAATGCGCAAAGCAGGTTTAGCTGCTATTTTAATCGTTTTGTTTTCTTTGGCCAGATGGTGTCATTCCCACAATGACGCAGTTTCACAAGGATGCCAAACAGCATTAATATTTTTCAGCGGGCCATTTATAAAATCAGCCACGAAAACGCCTGTGGCGGTCGCTGAAAGGCACTAACGCTAGCATTATAATCCGGAAAGTGTGTTATTGTTCAAAGATGCAGTCAAAGAAATTCCCGTTGAAAGCGGCAATATTCGTACTGCTGGCCATTGCCATTTCAGCAGTGCTGGTGCTCATGCCTCACACGCGGGAGCAAAACACCGGCCTCCTGCCCCTGAGCGGCGCCGGCTCCGGCCTTGTGGGCTGGTGGCAATTCGATGAAGGCTCGGGTCCAACCGCCGTTGATTCGTCAGGCTACGGGAATAACGGGATAATGATCGGCTCGCCGACATGGGTGGACGGAATTAGCGGAAAGGCGCTCAATTTTAACGGGACAACAGATTATATCCGAATTCCTCAAAGCGACTCATTAAGGTCAGGGGCCAAGACAATAGCAATGTGGGCAAATGTCTCGGATTTATACAAACTCAGTGGCGCTGTCTTTTCATGGGGCTGGACAGGATGCACTGACACCTATGCCGGGTTTGTGAGGTCGGACGGCTCTTTTATCGTGTATTATCAAAACTCTGCGGGTGCAATTATCAGGTCCATAACCATTGCCGGCCCAGGAACATGGAAGCCGGGCGAATGGGCGCACTGGGCAATTGTTTACAATTCTTCAGGAAGCACAGTAACCATTTCCCTCTATAAAAACGGGGCTCCTGCCGGCACGCCTTACACAGGCTCTGACGGCCTCTCGCCTGCTTGCGCAATGAGGGTGATTGGAAGCCAGGAAGATTACCCAAATCCCCGGTACGTGAGGACATTTTCAGGCATGTTGGATGACTACCGTGTCTACAACAGGGCGCTTTCAGCTTCAGACATTCTGGACCTCTACAGCCAGACCAAACCGTCCTTGACCGACACAACTGCGCCGACAGTGCCGGCAGGGCTTACAGCCAGCGCAGTATCAGCAACCCGGATTGACCTGTCATGGTCTGCCTCAACAGACGACACCGCTGTTGCAGGATACGTCATTTACAGGGGGTCATCACCCATTGCAGCGGTGAGGTCCGGAACCACTTATAGTGATGTCAACCACGGAGCTACAACGGTATTTTTCTACAATCTCCTGCCCTCGACAGCATATTCATATTCGGTTGCGGCGTTCGATGCTGCGGGAAATTATTCAACGAGGTCTGCAACAGCGAGCGCAACGACTCCTGCGGCCGCGGGGGGCGGGCCATACAATCTTTCAGTGACCCTTACAGGGACAAGCACAGGGAGGATTGAAAGCAGCACCGGCGGCATAGGATGCACAAGCGGAACAGGAACATGCTCAGCAAATTATCCTGCAGGAACCACGGTAGTCCTCACGCCCTATGCATTTGGCGCGCCAAATAACACATCATTCTCGGATAATTTCCGCGGGTGGAGCGGGGCCGGATGCACTGGGAACGGGGAGTGCTTTGTCACTATGACTGGCGATACATCAGTCACTGCTTCATACGGCTCTTCATCGCCGCCACCAACAAGTTACACGCTCACGGTTTCACATTCCGGAAGCGGCTCGGGCACAATTACGAGTTCCCCTTCTGGAATCAGCTGCCCGAGCGGGACATGTTCAGGTTCTTTTAGTTCAGGCACATCAATTACACTCACAGCAACTCCGGCTTCGGGCTCGGCATTTGGCGGCTGGAGCGGAGGAGGATGCTCCGGCACAGGAACATGCCCCGTCTCATTGGGTTCAGCGACGACAGTTACGGCAAACTTTACAACAACCCCGACAGCAGACACAACAGCGCCTTCAGTTCCAGCAGGCCTTAGCGCAACAGCAATTTCTCCTTCACAGATCAATCTTTCTTGGACAGCTTCAACAGATACTGTAGGGGTTACAGGTTACAATATTTACCGGTGCGCTGGAAGCGGATGCACACCTGCCCTGTTGACCACAACCACGACAAATTCCTATTCGGGCACAGCCCTTACAGCATCTACAAGCTACACTTACAGGGTGGCGGCGTATGACGCCGCAGGAAATACTTCAGCGCAGTCAGGCCCCTCAAGCGCAACCACCTCTTCAGGCAGCACTGCGCCGGTACACTACATAAGGGCGGGCGCCACGGGCCTCAACAATGGCACGAGTTGGGAGAACGCGTGGACATCCTTTGCGGCAGTGGCCGCGGCAGGCACTTCGGGGTGGAGGCGCGGGGACACATATTACATTGCATCCGGCATATACAATGAAAATGTTTCCATTTCAAGGGCAGAGAGCGGCACTTCGCGCATCAGCATCAAAAAAGCGACAATAGCAGACCACGGGCCGGCAGCCGACTGGAGCGATTTCTACGCATCAGGACAGGCCGAGATTGACGGGACTTTGGTCATACTGAATTCCTATATTGACTTTGACGGAGTGACAGGCTCTGACGATTCAGGCTATGGTATAAGGATTTATTATAACAAATGCGATACTGCGGAAAGCCCAACGGTAGCCATTGTTTCCCTTGGGCGGGGAAAGGACAGCATCCATCTGCGCCACCTGGATATTCGGGGCTGCGGATACGCTACTTATGACCGTGTAGGTGGCTTTGTACAGAGCGGGGACAACACAGAGCCGGATTATAGCGGCACCAATCCCGTCAACCCGAGTTATGATATCGAGATAACAGATTCATGGATCCATGAGGTAAGTGTCAACGGCCTGACAATCGGCGGTCACATCGGCACATCCTATGAGCGGGGCAGTTTGGGCTTTTTGCTCGAAAATACCCGCGTGGAAAGGACAGGCGGCACAATGTATGCATATCCAAATTGGCACGGCCAGGGGATGCAGATAGGGTATTCGGCCACCCAGGATTACATAGTGCTCCGCAACAACAAGTTCATCGACATGAACGGGACAGGTTATATCGCGGTCCTTGGAAAGTCTGTCAACAACCATTTCCGGATTTACAACAACCTGTTTTATTCCACCGATCGCAATGAATTCAAGGCATCACCGGGAGTCATCACTTTCCTTGCGTACAATATTCCCGTGAATAATGTCCAGATTTACAATAATACTTTTTACAATATCGACCTCAAGGGGATAACGAATGGTATGCCCCCCTCGGCTCCCAACCCTGGTTCTAATAACGAGCTCAAGAATAATTTGTTTGTGAATTCCCGCTTCACTTATGGAAATGTCGGTTTCACGACCCAGAACAACGATTATTACGGCAATGATGGCGTCGGCGTTCCTAAAGGAGAGCAGGGGCAGCAGGGGGAAGCCGCAGACCCGTTCGTAAATTCGGCAGGGTATGATTTCCGTCTCAAATCCACGGCAAATGCAAAGGACAACGGGGTGAATTTGGGCAGCATTTTTTCAGCTGATGTAATCGGAGTTTCGCGCCCGCAGGGTTCAGGTTGGGATATCGGGGCTTATGAATATAATCTTGGCCAGAGCGCAAACCAAAGCCCTGCAGTTTCAATTACATCCCCTTCCAGCGGGCAAACATTCAGCGCTCCTGCGGCAATCACAATTAGTGCAAATGCAAGTGATAGCGATGGAACTGTTTCAAGGGTTGAATTTTTCAGCGGATCCTCATCGTTGGGAACGGATACGGCAAGCCCGTATTCATATGCATGGAGCGCTGTTACGGCAGGAACATACAGCATTACTGCAAGGGCAACAGACAACGACGGGGCAACAGCAACATCGGGAGCAGTAAACATTACAGTAGGGACGCCCCTCCCGATGGTGACAATTGCAGCATCTGACCCAGCAGCATCAGAAGCAGGGCCTGCAGCAGGAGCTTTCACAATAACAAGGACAGGGCCAACAACAAGCGCGCTTACAGTAAATTATTCGATGAGCGGCACTGCAACTAACATGATTGACTATGCAGTCCTAAGCGGAACTGTTACAATTCCGGCAGGGTCAGCAAGCGCAACATTCACCCTGACGCCAATAAACGATTCAATAACCGAAGGCCCTGAGAATGCGACAGCAACACTTTCAACAAACCCAAACTACACCGTTGGCGCCCTGAGCTTTGCAACACTACTAATAGCAGACAACGAAACAATGCCCCAAACCGATGACGATTCAGACGGAGTGCCAAACGTAATAGACAAATGTCCAAAAACGGCGGGAACATCAAGAAATTACGTGAACGTCTTCGGCTGCGCAATGCCAATTGCAACAAAGTTTGATATAAAACCCGATTTCAACGCGACAGACAT
>DUGC01000030.1 GCA_013331625.1 Candidatus Iainarchaeum sp.
GCACCGTCTTCGACGGGGCTGGCTGCGCATTCAAACAACCGTTTCGGCGGTTGGGTACGACGTGGCCATACTGCGTATGGACTTGGCTCGCCCGGGCTCGCAGTTTAAGAGCAACCGTTTCGGCGGTTGGGTACGACGCACCGTCTTCGACGGGGCTGGCTCCGCATTCAAGCAACCGTTTGGGGCGGTTTTTGCAAGCTTGGGCTGGCGGAATCCTCTTCGGGAGGATGGGAGCGAACGGCGGCCTTCACAGGAGGCAGGCCATATAATTACGCTTATAATTAAAAACTATTTATACGTCAATCGACGAATTTATATCTTTTTCCTAGTGTTTTAGCATTATGGCGCTTCCCCTCAAATATACCCCCCACTTGGGTTTTCTCGTGGCAATCCTCGGGATCATCTGGCTTGGCATGTTGCTGCCGCACGAAAAAGCAGTGGACATGAGCGAAATACCATCACAGCCCCAGGGGGCACTTGTGAAGGTCAGCGGCCTTGTGAGTGACCTTGAGAGCAGGAAGGGAAACGCATTTTTTTACCTTGTAGACGGAGTAAGGGTCAGAGCGGTATATTTCAGGCCTGCGGCAGGCCAGATGGCTGAACTTGGCGAGGGGATGAAAATAGAGGCCCTTGGGCGCATCTCAACTTACAGGGGGATGCAGGAAATCGTTGTGGAAAAGGTGAGGAGGATTGATTGAGGAAGCCTCATGGCTTTTTGGCGGGATCATCGCAGGGGCAATCAGCGGGATAATGCCGGGCATCCACGCAAACACGGTCGCAGTTGTTGCTGCATACTTTCAAAGCGGCAACAGCACAGGCCTTGCAATATTCATTGTGGCAATGGGGATAACGCACTCTTTTGTGGACGCGATCCCGAGCATATTCCTCGGGGCGCCTACTGAAGAAGAATCGCTTGCCATCCTGCCGGGCCATGAGCTTTTGCTCAAAGGCAAAGGGCTTGAAGCAGTGCAGATCACAATCGCAGGCGGCCTTGCCACAACACTATTTGCAATCCCTTTGCTCCTGCCGCTTTTTTCCCTTGCCTCAAAATATTCAGGATTTTTGCCGGCAATACTCCCTGCAATCATAGCCCTCACAGTAATCCTAATGGTCGCAGGGGAAAAGGACAAAGCGGCTGCAATGGCGCTTGGCATTATTTCAGGAATTTTAGGGGTGATGGTTCTTGGCAGCAGCATAAAAGAGCCTGTGCTATCGCTTGTGAGCGGCTTTTTTGCGCTCCCCGGCCTCATTTTGGCACTGCGGGGAAAGAACAAAATCCCGCAACAGCAACAAAAAATTGAAGGCGAATTTTCGGTCAGTTCGGGCTTTCCCTCCGCAGTGACATCAGGAGTGCTTGCACTGCTCCCTGCAATAGGGCCAAGCCAGGCAGCTACAATCGTGAACACAATTGCAGGAAAGCTTAGCAGGGAGCAATACCTCTTTTTTTCAGGCGGCATAAACACAGGCAACCTGCTCTTTGGCCTGCTCATGCTCTTTAGCACCGGAAAGACGCGCACCGGAATGGCTGTTGCGCTTCAAAACATAGTGGAAATGGACCTTGGGATGCTTCTGTTGCTTTTGGGGGCGGCCCTTGCAAGCGCGGGAATTGCCGCGCTGCTCACAATTTTCCTTGCAAAAAAGTGCATCAAATTGCTGCAAATAATCGATTACCGCATCGTGAGCGCCATCACAATAATTTTCCTCCTTGGCCTTGTGGCTTTTGTGTGCGGGCCGATCGGGCTGCTTGTAATGCTCATTGCCTGCTCCGGTGCCCTTGCAGGGATTTTTTCAAAAGTGAAACGGAGCCACTGCATGGCATTTTTGCTCCTGCCAACTTTCCTTTTCTATTTGGGACTGTGAATTGAAAAAATGGCAGGGCCCATGAGAGCAAGGCCGGACCACAATCCAAAACATTTTTCTAAACGCCGCGGCGAACTTATTATATGTATAAGATAAGGCAGGGGGTTGTTGAATCCATAATCATCGCTTCAAGGAACGTCCACCCGCTCGAATTCATCTCGATGCTGGGTGGCAGGGACAGGGTAATTGAAGAACTCGTGGTGGTCCCCGCGCACTTTGGGGAGAGCCATTCAAGCTACAGGCTCGATCTTGTCCCATTTGACGAGCAGATCATAGGGACGGTGCACTCGCACCCTTCAGTGTACAACCACCCGTCAAATGCCGACCTTGACTCGTTTGAAAGGTTCGGGAAAGTGCACATCATCATAAGCTACCCCTACACTTTAAATACACTGAGAGCTTTTGATAATTACGGAAAAACCATGAAGCTTCAGGTGATTGAGTGAGGGCAATTCTGATTGTGATTGATGGGTTTGGCATCAGGAAGGAAAAAAAATTCAATGCCATTGCCCAGGCAAGAAAGCCAAACTACGACCTGATTTTTCGCAAATACCCCCATACCCAGCTAAAAGCCAGCGGGAAAGCCGTGGGCCTGCCCGATGGCGAGATGGGGACATCGGAAGTCGGCCACCTCCACCTCGGGGCAGGAAGGATCGTGTGGCAGCCGCTTGAAAAAATAAATAATGCAATCAGGGACAAAAGCCTGTTCAAAAATGCAACACTCGATTCGATTGTGCAGAACGTAAAAAGCAAGGATTCAAAAATACACCTAATCGGCCTTTGCAGTGACGGCGGGATACATTCGAGCACCATGCACCTCAAGGCACTGATGGAATTTTTCCACAAGAAAGGGGTTGGCGAGAAGGTGATAATCCATTTCATTTCAGACGGAAGGGACGTTGCAGTCAAGAGTGCGGAAAAATACGCAGCCCAGATAGAACAGTGGGGGAAAAAATACGGGGGCACCATTGCAACGATATGCGGGAGATTTTATGCAATGGACCGTGACAATAACTGGGACAGGACATTGGCATATTATAAATTATTGACCGAGTCCTTGGGCGGGAGGGCGGAAAGCGCCAGCGAAGGGATAAGGAAGGCATATGAAGGCGGCACAGAAAGCGACTATTACATCAAACCTGCCGTGGTGGGAAACGCAAAGCCCATCAGGGACAATGATTCGGTGCTTGTCTTCAACTTCAGGACCGACCGTGCAAGGCAGATAACAAAGGCATTTGTGTCCAGTGAGTTTGACAGGTTTGAAAGGGCCATACACCCAAAAACATACTGGGCCACTTTCACCGAATATGACAAAACACTCAATTGCCCTATAATATTTGAGGAGGAAAAAGTAGCAAACAACCTTGGTGAAACGGTTTCCAGGGCGGGATTGCGGCAGTTGCGCATAGCGGAAACCGACAAATATCCCCACGTCACATATTTTTTCAATTCTCAAAATGAAGAGCCTTACAAGGGCGAAGAAAGGATAATGGTGCCTTCGTCGAAAGTGCCATCCTATGACCAGAAACCGGAAATGTCGGCAGACGGAATAACCGCAAGTGCCCTCTCAGAAATAGGAAAAGGCATTCATGACTTTATTCTGATAAATTTTGCAAACCCCGATCTTGTCGGGCATTCTGCAAACCATGCCGCAATCATAACTGCAGTTGAAAAAGTGGATGAGTGCATCGGAAAAATATACCCGGAAGCAATGGAAAATAATTACGCGCTCATAGTGACATCAGACCATGGAAACGCGGAAGAAACTGCATATCCTGACGGATTGCCTAAGGCAAGCCATACAACCAACCCTGTCCCGCTTATTCTGGTGTCCGAAGACAGGAAATTAAGCCGGGTAAAGCTCCGGAAAGGCGGCCTTATCGATGTCGCCCCCACGCTCCTCAAAATAATGGGCCTCCCAAAACCGGCAGAAATGAAGGGAAAACCGCTATTCTGACCTTACGCTAATTTTATATTGGAATAAAGCGTTATCCTAAGATGGCAAAAGGGCAGACAAGCATCGACTTATTGCTGGCACTCCTTGCGGCAATAGTGTTCATGGCAGTGCTCAATATTTATATCGGCAACCTCTCGCAGGATGCCGCGCAGTCCAGCCTGCGCAACAGCGCAAAGGCGATACTGCTCGATGCATATGCCGCAACCGGCGAAGTGAAGGCATATGGCCTCACAATTGATTACATGCCGCCACAGCCCGCAATGCCCGCGCCCTGCAGCATCGAATTTGACAATGACAACAGTGACGCAAAAACAGGGTTGAAGGTATCTTTGGGCGGCGAGACCGCTGGATACAGCGGCATCAATTTTGATGACATTAAGATTGGAGGCAGCAGCCTTGCAGGGAACAACACCGCCACAAAACCGTGCAATGAAAAATTCACGATAGGGAAGGCATGAAAATGACGGGACGCACAAGAGGGCAGATGCTATCCCTGGATTTTCTCCTTGCAATGGCCGTAATAATCCTTGCAGTAGGGGTACTGCTCAACCATTATGACATCTTGACCACACAGGGGAAGGAATCAAGGGTAAAAAGCGAACTCAACACAATTGCGCAGACCGCAAGCCAGCAGGCGCTTGAAAAGAACGCCGACTGCGCAAGCGATTTTAGTACACAGGGATATAAAATATACGGGTGCACCACAAGCAACTTTTCATCCCTCACAAAAAACTACCTTCTGGTGCCTGAGGGCTTTAGCTGCTATGTCACTTTGGATGGCGGCGCGGCTGCAAACGGGCCGGGCGGCTGCGAGAGCACTGATGCCCCGCTTGATGCAAAAGATGTTGCAGTGGCAGAAAGGAAATATCTCTCCCCAAACACCACCCTGTCAAAACAGGATTATGAAAAATGCATAACAGGGCCCGGATGCACGGCATACACGGTAAAAAAGCTAAGGGTGAAAATATGGAGATGAGGGGAGTGGTTTTCAGCTTTGATGCGATGCTTGCAATCACACAAATCATAACGCTTATAGCAACGGGCGGCATACTGGCAATTGACCAAAAAAGCGATGGCGCAAACCAGCAGATAGTGCACCAGAAAGCCTCTGACAATGCAGTAAAAAACTTTTATACGGGGCAGAATTCAATTGAAGACCCAGCGGATTATTCAGCATTAGATAATGTCAATTGCACCAACATCTTAGAATTTGACACATCACAACCCACCATACCAGAAGCTATTTCCAGCAAGGAAGCGGAGTGTGAACCAGAGCCATGAACAGGGGGACATTTTCCGCAATAGCAGGGATTATGGCAATTGTGCTCCTGGCCTTAACGATCAACGCCTCACTTGTGCAAAACCAGGAGAGCGCGACATTCACCAGAATGCAGGCCGCACAAAGCCTTGCGCTAAAAACGGAGAGCGCAGTGAGGATGCTTGACAAGGGGATTGCCATGAAATTATACGAAAAAATGGGCAGCTTGCCACCATGCATTGCAGCCAATGTCGCCCAAAATGACATTGAAACAGCCGCAAATGCCACCCTTAATGAATTCGCAAAACAGGACAAGGGATCAGTTACCTGCACTTTCACCAACATAGTCTTCGTGCCTAACCCTGCTATCCTTGAAGTGCGCGCCAAACTCACCTGCACGCAGGCTGTCGGGAGCACGATGATTACCGCCCAGAGGGCTGTGTGGTATAAGAAGAACCCGCAGACAGACAGCGGAGCATGCCTTGTCATGGATTTTTTTTCAGGCTGCCGCGAATACCCCGGGCCAACAACATGCCCATGAGGCCTTGCGCCAATTGATTAACGGAATATGCGCGAAACGATTTTCTGCGACCCTGAGCCGTACTGCATCGCCTTCTTTGGGCGGTTGCAGATAAAATCCGGCAAACCATGGAGCTTTGCAAGGGCGCGAAGCGGGCGCTTGCGCAGCACGTCTTTTTCCGAAAGCACCTTCTCTTCTGCAGGGAACGCCATCGCTTCATTGAGGAAATCGCGGTCCATGAAAGGGAGCCGAAGCTCGAGGGCACAGGAAGAGACAATCATGTCGTCGCGGTAGAAATTGCGTGACCACATGCCGCCTAAAGAGCGCCATATTTCATCATCAACCGCATCAAAACCTTTTTCCGCAAGGATTTTACCGTAATTTGAATACCCCGCAAATATTTCATCGCTCCCCTGCCCTGAAAACACCACTTTGTAGCCCATTTCAGAAATCCTTTGGGCGCAGGCAAGCTCAGGCACCGCAAGGCCTATTTGCATCCGGTCAAAAAAGGAGAGGCGCGAAATGCATTTTAATGCAAGGGATTCAACATCTTTATCCTGCAAAATTATTTTTTCAAGCGGGAGGGAAAGCGCTTTTGCCGACTGCTCTGCAGCGACAAGGTCTTGCGACCCTTCAGCGCCTGCAACAAAAAGGCGCGTATCTGGGACTTGTGATGAAACGAGCTTTGCTATAAGCGAAGAGTCCACCCCTCCGCTAAAGAGCACTGCGGCCTTTTTCTGGCCCCTGCACTGCAGCTTAACAGCAGTCAAAAGGGAAGAGCCGAGGGATTGCAATGAATGTTTTTCCGGAATTCCTTTCCTGAAATCGCCGAACGTGAAAATTGGCCGGGTTTTTGCCCCGCTTTCTGAAATTTCAAGAAGATGCCCCGGCAGGAGCGGCTGGGGGAACTGTATGCCGATTTTGTAAAGGGCATGCGGAATGGAAGCAAATGCACAAACGGAATCACTGCACCCGAACCAGAGGGGCTTTTGGCCTGAAAAATCACGGAAAGCATACAGCCTCTTTTTGTGCAAAACTCCCACGGCATACTCGCCGATAGCAACCTGCATGAACTTTTTCACTGCAGCGCGCATTGATGAACGCTTCAATTGCAATGAGAGGAAACTAGCAATGCACTCTGAATCGGACGCCATTTTTCTGCCTTCACCCTGCACAATACCCCCATAATTGTAAATCTGGCCGTTGTGGCAAATTGAAATATCCCCCGAGCTCAGGGGCTGGAGCGCATAGCCTGTCGTCGAGAGCAGGCAGTGGCCTAAAATTATTTCTGATGAAGGCATTGGACGCAGCCGCCCTAATGATTTTGACTTCTTTTCGCGTTCAGGGGCGATTATGCCAAAGCCTTCAGGCCCCCTGTCCTTTAGCGCAGAAAGCATCTGGAAAGCATTTTCCGATACATCGCGGCCCTGCATTGAAATAATGCCAATAACCGAGCACATAGCAAGCATGGGGGCTTGAAACATTTAAGAATTCAACTGGGCTGCACTGAACGGGAAAAGGCTAAGCAAAAACAAAACGGTTTAAATACCAATGAACATCTTCTATACGAGAAAATGGAACGCAAATATATCGTGCTTGGAGGGATTGCCGCAGTAATGCTCATAATCGGCCTGCTTGCAATCAACTCCATCATAGGGGACGAGGATGCGGTAGTGAAGAAACGGCCCAACTTCAATATTTCCGAAGTGTCGCACAAGGTCGCAGTGGAAAAGCCAGAAACCGCAATCCTTGAACAGGCCGCAGCGGACATTTCCCAAAAGACCACAAGTGAAGTGACGGTTTATAACCAGGAATTTGCGCTCATAAAGGATTCACGCGAAATGGAACTTGAAAAAGGGGTCAACCTCGTAGAGTTCAAGGACATCGCATCCAAAATCGACAGCACATCCGTGACGTTCCGCGACCTTTCATTCCCGAGCACGTTTGTAGTGGAACAAAACTATGAATACGACCTTGTGAGCACGCAAAAGCTCCTTGAAAAGTACCTTGACAAGGAAATAACTGTGCAGGCTGACGAGGGGGAGAGCGCAAAGGAATATAGCGGTAAGCTCCTGAGCTTTAAGGACGGGATAGTGCTGCAGACCGCACAAGGCGTTGTCATACTCCCGATCTATTCAAAAGTGCAGTTCCCGAGCCTTCCGGGAGGACTGCTCACAAAACCGACCCTTGTCTGGAAAGTATATTCAGAAGATGCCGGCAAGAGGGACACCCAGACAATTTACCTCACAGCAGGGATGGGGTGGAAGGCGGATTACATTGCAATAGTTGACGGGGAAGACAAGCAGATAAGCCTGAGCGGCTGGACCACAATAACGAACAATTCGGGGACAAGCTACCCTGACGCAAAACTGAAGCTTGTAGCAGGGGACGTGCACAAAGTCAATGAAAGCCCGAAATACGAGGAAGCCTATGATTATGCGGTAAGGTCAACTGCCGCCGGGGCAGCGCCGCCACAGTTCGGGACGCAGGCCCTTTTTGAATATTACCTCTACACCCTTGAGAGGAACACGGACATCCTCAACAACGAAACAAAGCAGATCTCCCTGCTCAGCTCTGAAGCAATCCCAGTGAAAAAGGAATATGTCTTCGAGCCCAGCAAGGGGGGATATTATTATGGCGGGGGGAATAGCGGCACCAAGGTCGAAGTGAGGGTGAATTTCAAGAACTCCAAAAGCACTGGCCTCGGGATGCCATTGCCAAAAGGCAAGATAAGGGTATACAAGCAGGATAGCGACGGCCAGCTGCAGTTTGTGGGGGAAGACGAAATTGACCACACGAAAGAGGATGCGGATGTCGACCTCTTTTTGGGGAACGCATTCGACATCACAGGCGAGAGGGTCCAGCTCGAGCGCCAGGAAATCTCAAAGGGCATTTCGCGCGAGCAGTACAAGGTGACGCTTGAAAATGCCAAGGACACTGCGGTGCAGGTAAAGGTCAAGGATTATTTCTATGGGAGCTGGACAATATCGCAAAGCTCGCTGCCCATTGAAAAGAAGAGTTCCACGCAGGCGCAATACATCGTGAATGTGCCTGCAAAAGGGAAAGCTGAAGCCACATACACTGTCGAGTACAGGTACTATTACTGAAGGGATAGAAATGGGCGCATTCCTGCGGGACGGGATAATTTTTTCGGCTGCAATATTGCTCGCTTTTGCTGCAATCAATTTATTCCTTCTGCAGAGCACCACCGACTACGCAGCACATGGCTTCCCGTTCCCATATTATGAAGGATGGGGGCCATGCCCATCACATGAACCTGGCGCATGCACAAGGTCAGCGCCGCAAAATATTGCATTGGATGCCGGGCTCGGGATCGCCATTGGGTTTGGGATAGCATTTACGAATAGAAAAATTGCGGCAAACAAAAACAAGGAATTAAAATAATTTTCCAATATGAACCAAATTTCTGGCGTTTAAACCGTGTAGTAGTACTCGCCTTTCTTCTTCTGATCCTCATCCATCTGCGAGCCTGCCTTGTTTATCCTCGGCCTTCCGGTCTGGCCATCGCGCCTGTATGTAATTCCAAGGCCTTTGAGGAACAAATTCATCCCCTCGCGCATGGGAAGGGCATTGTGGCAAACGCCCTTCACCGAAGGTTCCCCCTCAAAGACCATCAGGCGGTCGCTCACATAGTCCTGGAACAAGAGGTCATGGTCAACGACCATTGCAACCTTCCTTTTTGAATCAACCACAGAGCGGATCGCATTTGCAATGTTGAGCCTGTCCTCGACATCGACAAAAGCGCTCGGCTCATCAAGGAGAATGACATCACTATCAAGGCGCGAGAGGCACACTCCCACGGCGACCTTTTGCAGCTCCCCCCCGCTCAATTCATCAAGACGGTGGTGCTGCAGCTCTGTAATTGAAAGGCGGCGGTCCACTTCATTGCGATAGAGCGATTTGTCGATATTTTGCGAATCTAAAAATTCCCCCACAGTGATGCCGGGCTGCGCCACAAGGTACTGGGGCTTGTAGGAAACTTTGAAATCAAGGCCGCTTTTTTTGCCATCAGGGCTCTCAAGGCCTGCGAGCATTTTCACAAAAGTCGTCTTCCCTGTGCCGTTTGGGCCCAAAACCCCTATGACCTCAGCTTCGCGAAGGTCGCCTTCATCAACATGGAGGGAAAAGCCGCTGAAAGATTTTTCCATGGCAGGATATGTTGCGGCAACCTTCTTTTTGCGGTAATCTGCCGAAGGCTTCACCTCAAACCTGAGCTCCTCACGCCTAAAGCGCACATTCTCGTCATGGACATAGCCTTCGAGGAATTCGTTTATCCCGTTCCTCGTGCTTTTTGGGTTTGAAACAATGCCGTACACCCCCTTTTTCCCGTAGAGCAAATGTATGTAATCGCTAAGGTAGTCAAGGACAGCAAGGTCATGCTCAATGAGCACAACGCCCCTCTCCCCTTGCGCAACAGAGCGGATCACATGCGCGCAATTGAGACGCTCCCTGACATCAAGGTATGAGGTGGGCTCATCAAAAGCATAAAAGTCAGCTTCACGCAGGGCGCAGGCAGCAATTGCAACGCGCTGCAGCTCCCCTCCGCTCAGGGCAGACAGGTCGCGGCCGAGTATTTTTTCAATATTCAATTCCCTTGAAATTTCAGAAAGCTTTTCGGGGCGTGCGGCTTTTTCTAACAGGCCCTTTACATTCCCTTTGAAAACTTTGGGGATATCCGTGATGTTTTGGGGCTTGTAGGAAACCTTTGTGCCCCCTTCCTTCAAAGCGCCAAAATAGTTCTGCAGCTCTTTTCCGCGGAAAAAAGATATTACTGAATCATAATCGCCTTTCTTTTTCCAGTCACCTAAATTCGGGATTATCTGGCCTGCAAGTATTTTGAGGATCGTGGATTTACCTATCCCGTTCCTGCCAATCAGGCCGGTAACCCCCCCGCCCTTTACAGCCGGGAGGCGATAGATGCGGAAAGCATTCTCGCCAAAGCGCTGCACGGGGCTCTCCTTGAGCTCTTGCACAAGGTTTTCAATGTAGATGCAGTCCACGGGGCACTTTTGCACGCATATGTTGCATCCGATGCAAAGCTCCTCGCTAATGATGGGAACAAGGCGCTTTGCCGAATTATCCCTGTCCTCAGGCAGGGTGATGCACTCTTTTCCCGCACGGTTCACGGGGCACACATTGCCGCAAACAAAGCTGCAGCTCTCGCCATTGACGCACCGGTCATTTTCAAGGACTGCGACGCGGACCATACTCACAATTTGAGGGAGGAGACTTTAAAAACCATTATAAATACCCTATCTGGCCATTTGATACGATATGCAGATACTTAAAGTAGACCGCAGAAACAACCATTTTGAGGTAGTCCCCGACACATTTGAGGATTTGTGGCATCTTGAGAGGATCATTGAGAAAGGGGATCATGTCAGCGGAAGCGCCGAGAGGAAAATCAAGGCAGAGGAAGAGGGCGAAAAGGCATACCGGCAGATCATTTTTGTGGAACTTGAAGTTGAGAAGGCAGTGTTCCACGAGGCGTCAGGGCAGCTTCGGATACAGGGCATTGTCACTTTTGCAAAGCCGCAAGAACTCGTGCCCCTGAAGGCCCACCATACGCTCGAGGCGGAAACGGGCAAGAAAATCTCGGTCACCAAAAAAAAGCTGCGCAGCTTTGACATTGAAAGGCTCGAGAGGGCAAAGAACGCCACGGGGCGGGAAAAGGCCCTTCTTATTGTCATGGATGACGAGGAAGCCGAGCTCGCGTTCCTGCGCGACATAGGCCTTGAGAGCAAGGCGCGCATTATTTCAGGCAGGGAGGGAAAAAGGTTCAAATCCGCTGAAAAGCAGAAAAGCAATCCATTCTTTGAGGAAATATATTCAAAAATACTCGACCTCGCAGTGAAAAAAGCTGTCGTGGCGGGCCCGGGGTTTGAGAAGCAGAACTTTGAAAAATTCGTGAAGGAAAAAAAGGATAAGATAGAATTCGTGTTCGAGTCCACAAACTCGGTGGGCATCACAGGCCTAAATGAGCTGATCAAGAGCGGGAAAATCGACAAGGTGATTGAGGGCTTCCATCTGGCTGAAGAGGCAAAAGCTGTCGAGAGGGTGCTCTCCAGCATCTCAAACGGGCTCGCGGCGCTGGGGGAAAAGGAAGTTGCGCAAGCGGTTGAGAGCAGCGCCGCTTCTGAAATAGTTGCACTGGAAACCACCCTCACTTCAGGCAACGGGAAAGTGCAGGAGCTTCTAGACAGGGCGGAGCAGTACGGGACAAAGATACATTTCATCGCGAACAAGAGCGACCCCGGAAGGCAGCTTGAAGGGATTGGCGGCATTGCAGCGGTGCTGCGCTACCGCAAGAAATGGGATTGAGGACACAACAGGGAAATATGACGCCCGCCATGCCATAAATGGCGGGGTTCCCCAATAGGCGTCAAAATACCATTTGAACAAAAACAATCCTCAAATACCAGCCGGCCATTAATGACACAAATTTTTTCGGGTTCTTCACTTCATGTGCAGCTCGAACCATTCAACCTTTTTTTGCTGCACGAGTTCCTTTATGCGCTTCTGCTTTTCCGACAGCTGCGAATTTGCTGCCTTGAACTCGGCGAAAACTATTTTATTATCCTCAAATACCACCCCGTCAACGGGGTTTCCCAGAAACCGGAAGTTCCCTGCGCTGAAAGGGAACTCCTTTGTAAATGGCATGAACTGCTCTGCGAGCTTTCCGTACTTTACGCTCTGCGAGGACTTTGAAAAGCTCAGGTCAGATAGGGAGCGCTCGAGCGCTGAGATGCGCGAGAGCAAAAAGAGCACGAGGGCAAATAACACAACCGCAAGGAGCGCGAGGGCAAAGAAGGCAAAATCGTCCATGTAAAAAGAACGGAGGCGGAGAATAAATAGATTGCCACAGGCAAACGGTAATCTTCAGGCATGTTTTCGTTTGGGTTCTTGACAAGTATTTTATAGTTGTTTATTACACAGTCCATCATGTTTAGAAAAATAATGGCATGGTATAGCGGAAAAGCCAATGCACGGAAGATGCGCAAAGTCCCCTATGAATTTCGTAGAAATACCCTGCCAAGCTGGACAGAAAATTCAATCACCCTTCAAGACATAAAAAGGATGCATGGTGTTGATATCGTACAGCTAATCAAGGATTTGGGAAAACCAAGACCCCGTGTATTGGACTCTGGGACAGGATTACTAAAAATGGCCATAGGCCTGAAGGAACATTTTAGGGATAATATTTTCGTTGAGGCGCTAACTCTCCACCGCCCTGAGAAAATGACCCCTGCGGAAAGGAAAGACACTGAAAAAGAAAAACAACATTTGGAAGAATCACTCAGGCGCCCCGATGGCAAAGACGCAATTTCCCGCAAATATTCACGGCAGGTTCTTGAGCGGCTCAGGAAGCACGATGCCGATTTGCAGGATACACTGCAAAAAATGCGTTTGGTTGACAGGATATCAATTGCTTATTTGGAATATTTCACGCCCGAAGGCACATACGATGTAATAATTGACTATTTTGGCCCCGGGACCCACGGTAACCGCAAAAAAGTGTGGAAAAAATATTTTGAAATAACATCGCCAGAGAGCATAATAATTTCAAGTTCCGTCCCCTATGGCAGGTTTTCAAAATTCTTCAAAGCCCAGCCAATAGGAAAAGCCCCGACAATGAATCCACGATTGTTTCTCGTTAAAAGGGCAGGATAGCATTGGCCACTTTGAATAATGCAGCTAATCTTGCGCGCTACCGCCCCCGCATTTTGCATATCTGCGGCCAGACTGCTTTTTCAAAAAGCCATATAACAACTATCACGCTAAAGGACTCTGCTGCAATCACTGCCCAAGGAACGCCAAGAATTTGGAATGGGAGGTTGAAAGTGTAATAACCAAGGGCAACCGAGACCGGATCGAATAAGAACCCGCATACAGCGCGCCAAAGAGCCCGTAGAGGGGATACCTGATGCCTTTTTCACCTGCAATAATTGCAATGGCTGCAATTGCAACCAGCATAAAGTAAAACGACCCGCCCCTAAANNCAGCACACAACGCCGCCACCAGCAATTCATCACCCGCCTAAAGGCAAGTGCGTTCTTGCCAACGGCGTTGTAAATATTCCATGCAAGAAAGTTCACGCCAGCCATTTTGCCACCCTGTTTCCCGAATAATAAACAAGGATTATCCACGGGAAGTAGGCAAAAAGCGTGAAAACCGAAACGCCAAAAAAGCTGCGGCGAGGCAGCATACGACCAAAAGCCAGAAATCACCGAAAAAGCTTCCCAAAGGAGGGCAAAAAAAAGCGTTAGGACCCCAAGGCAGATGTACCTGCGCGCGTTATCAGGGCCGAAAAAGAAGACCGGAACCAACGGCACTGAAAAAAGCAGGGTCCATAAAAAATTTTCCATAAATATTATGTAAGAGGAAAGCCTGAAAATTCTTTATTGGGGGTTAATAATATTTGGTCCCGTTCCCTGTAAGGATCACGACCTCAAAGCCCATTTTCTTCTCCTTTAGCGCCGCGAGCACTGCCATGTGCTCTTTTCCCGAGCCGCTCACAAGCGAGATCGCAACTTCACCCTCCGGAAGCCTTTTTTTGATCTCGTCTTTGATGATCTCAAAGCCCGCGCGGTTGTTCACCATCACCCACTCAAACTGGGGCTTTTTATCCTGCGGCATCTTGGCGGCATTGGGCTCTTTTTCCAATGAAAAGTTCTCCTTCCCCCACTCATTTGAAATCAGAAGGGCCTTTTCGAAAGGCTGGTCTGCAATGAGGCGCGCAACATGCCCCCATGTGCCCTTGCCGATGCCAAGCACAGCGACCAATGTCTTTCCCATCTGCCCCACCTGCAATTTATGTATTAACGTAATTTAGTAATATTAGATATTATAATTTTATATATTGAACAGCAGGATAAGGAATTTGGGGACTTATAAGGCCAAAAACTGCAAAATGCCACAGACAGACGGCGGAATTAATGTCAACTACGAATCGGGCAATCTACATAAAAAGGGGCGAATACTGAGAGTTATGGATGAGAAAACAAAGGAATACTGCAGGCAGGTCCTTGCCGAAATCAGGAAGGGCAAAATAAAGGGCCGCGAAGGCCTTGAAAAGCTCAAGCTGCAGGCGGGAAAGCGGTTAGGAATTGGCAGGCTGCCCTCAAACCCTGACATATTGATGCAGGCAGGCAAAATTTCACCACAGGCGGCAAAGCTGCTCTCAATAAAGCCACTGCGAACCCTATCAGGTGTTGCCCCCGTTGCAATAATGGCAAGGCCGCAGGGGTGCCCGCACGGAAAATGCATCTATTGCCCCGGGGGCCCGAACAGCGCTTTTGGGGATGTGCCGCAATCATATACCGGCCACGAACCCGCGACAATGAGGGGGATTGCAAACAACTTTGACCCCTATTTGCAGGCAATGAACAGGATCTCGCAGTTCTATGCAACAGGCCACTGCCCCCAAAAGCTCGAACTCATAATAATGGGCGGGACATTCCCTGCAATGCCGCAGCAATATCAGGAAGAGTTTGTGGCAGGGGCGTTTGCAGCTGCAAACGACTTTTCGCAAAAATTTTTCAGGAAAGAAGAGTTCATGCAGGAAAAATTCGGGAAATATTTTTCAGCGGAGAACGGGCCATTCATGCCAAAAAAAGAACTGCAAAAACGCGAAACAGGCACTGTTGAAAAAGAGCATGAAAGGAATGAGAAAGCCAAAGTGAGGATCGTCACATTGTGCATCGAGACAAAGCCGGACTGGAGCCTCGAGCCGCACATAAACGGGATGCTCAGGCTCGGAGCCACCCGCGTTGAGCTGGGCGTGCAAAGCCTCAGTGACAAAGTCCTTGGATTTGCAAACCGCGGCCATACCCTCAAGGACACTGTTGAAGCGACAAGGCTGCTCAGGGACTCAGGCCTCAAAGTCACCTCACACATGATGCCGGGCCTGCCGATGAGCACAAAGGATAGCGACATTGACATGTTCCGCGAACTTTTTGAAAACCCCGATTACCGCCCTGACGCGCTCAAGATATACCCCTGCATGGTGATGCCCGGGACCGCGCTTGAAAAAATGTACAGGGCAGGAAAGTTCTCCCCGCAAGGAACGCAGGAAGCCGCGCAGATAATTGCGCAGGCAAAAAGGTTCTTCCCTGAATATATGCGCGTGCACAGGATACAGCGCGACATCCCCGCCAAGTTTTCAGCCGGGGGAATTGACAAAAACAATCTCCGCCAGATCGTTGAGGCCGAATGCAAAAAGAGAGGGATCAGGTGCAGGTGCATACGGTGCCGCGAATCTGGAATCAGCACGCTAGCAGGGATTGAAACGGATTATTCAAAAGTCGGGCTTGTTGAGCGCGAGTATGAAGCAAGCATGGGAAGGGAAGTGTTCATTTCGTATGAAGACTTGAAAAATGACACAATTCTGGGGTTTTGCAGGCTCAGGATGCCCTACAAGCCATTCCGCAGGGAATTTTGCGCAAATACCGCATGCATACGCGAGCTGCACGTGTTCGGCCCGCAACTTGGGATCGGCGAGCAGAGCGGCAAAGGCGAGCAGCACCGCGGATTTGGGATAAGGCTTGTGGAAAGGGCTGAGGAGATCGCTGCCGGAAAATTTGATGCCAAAAAGATGCTTGTGATAAGCGGGGTGGGCGCGCGCGAATACTACCGGAAAAAGCTCAGGTATGAAAGGGACGGAATATATATGGGCAAAAAAATCGGATTATAAGAAATAGCACGTGATTGTGTTTGCAGTGCTTCCTGCGCTCAATTGCGCAAAAAAATCAAGGTATAGGAAATTTCACCAGTGCCCGCTCAGAATGCAAAGCTCAAAAATGAGTTGAAGAGCTGGAACGGGAGCAGCGAGAAAGTAAAAAACGGAAAGCCTGAAAGTGAAGAGGACAGCTTGCCCTTCATCGTGGGCTTCACGTTGAGCTCGGAGGAGAAGCTGTCAATAATCAGGTTGTCGCTGCCCTCATAAACGCGAAAAGAAAAAGGGATCACCCCTGATGCCTGCGGCGTTACCTCGAGGTCAAGTTCCCCCACGCTTCCCGGCTTGATCGTGATCGAGCGGTCTGAAAACCACGCGTCAGGAAGGGTTGATGAAACCCTTACGGTCTGCGGGGCGATCGAGGAATTTGAGACACTTACATGGTATAGGGCCTTGCCGCCGGTATAGAAAAAAGCGTCATTTGACTTTCGCGCAAATGATGCATCCACGAGGCTTCGCTTGACTGTTATTTTCACGTCAACCGAATCGGTCTTTTCGGGATTGTCCTTGTTTGAAAAGCCAAGGTTGACCACATAAATGTTGGACTGCGCCCATGCAGGGACCTTTATTGCGGCGACAAGCGAAGTGTCAGTGACCTGCGTTGAAACGACTTCCCAGCCGGCTGGAAGAGCTGCGCGTGAAACCACAATCTTGTCCCACTCAAAGCCATAATTGGAATTATCAGAAAATGTGAGGTCAAAGGCCTGCCCCGGCTCAACCGAGCCTGCGGCAACCGATGTGCCGCTTTGCACGTCCTGCCTGAAAGGGTATGTCATTGAAACATCCGCAAATGCAACCGAAGCTGCGAGCAGGATGCAAAAAGCCACCGCAAATACCCTAAACAAGCGTTTCACCATTTTAATAAGCATCAGAAAGATAAATAAACAATTGCCCCATAGAATGCCTAATAAGGCAGAAACTGCCGTTTGAGGTTTGTTGCAGCGGATTGGGCAGCACAAGAGGCCAGAATATTTCTCTTGCCAAATCCGTTGCGGCTTACCCGGGTCAGCCCGTTTTTAAGAGGGATAAGCAGATGTTATGGCGATCACCATGAAAAAAAACAAGCAAACAGGTGAAAAGAGCCGTTTTTCCATGGTAAAGGAAAGGCACAGGGAAACTTTTGAAACCGCACTCTCACAGGGCAAAGTGGATGAGCAGATGCAGCCCCTTTGCATATTCATAACGGGGGCCAAAAAGTACTTTACATCAAGCTGCTGCAGCGGAAGGATAATGCTGCTTGAAAAGAGGGGGGAGAGCAGGAAGGAGAACCTATTCCATCGCAAATGGCACCGCGAAGTTGATGAAAAAGAGATCATCGAAGGGATGGAGGAAAATGTGGAAGGGGACTTGTGGTTCAAGCTCGACCCCTTTATACTGCATATAGGATGTGAAACGGCCAGGGATGCCAATGCAGCGCTTGATGCCATGAGGAAAGCCGGAGTTAAAAGGGGCGGCATACTCGTGGCACAGGAAGGGAAGTGGCTCATAGAAATGCAGGGCACGCAGTCCATGAGCTTTCCCATAAGGCTTGGGGGAAAGCAGCTTGCGGACAGGGAATATGTGCGCTCAATACTTGGAAAGGCAAATTCGATGCTTGAAAAAAATTACACGATGCTTGCAAGGCTTGAGGGGGAAATGAGGAAAGCCTTGGGGGAAGCAAAATGAGGCTTTTTATCGCACTCAACATACCTGAAGGGATTAAGGACCGGATTGCAGATGAAATTTTACCGCTCGTGCCAAAGCGCGGCTTTAAGGCAGTTGAAAAGGAGAACCTGCACGTGACTTTGGGATTTATCGGAGAGAGCGACGAAGGAAGGATGGAAAAAATAAAGAAGGGGCTTGAAAAAATCAATTACAAAAAATTTAACGCAAGGATAAAGGGCGCAGGAAACTTCGGCACAAGGGTGCTCTGGCTGGGGATTGAAGAAGGGGCGCAGGAAATATCTGAAATTGCAAAACTTGCAATGGATAGAGCAGGGATGCATGATGAAAAACAACAGTTTCGGCTGTTTGTGCAAACTTGGGCTGGCGGAACCCTCTTCGGGAGGATGGGTACGACGGTTGTTCCCCTGACGGGGAATAAGCAGCATACTTCCGGTTACTATGCAAAATTCCACCCGCACATAACCCTTGCAAGGAACAGGGACGCAAAGCCCGCGGAATTTTACAATGTTTTGGAAAAGGCCTCAAAGGCAGGATTTGTGGAAGAGTTTGAGGCAAAAGCAGTTTCGCTCATGGAATCCACGCTCACGCCTGCAGGGGCACGCTACAGGGAAATTTACAGAAAGGAATTCAGCTGATTTACTCGGCAAGGATTTTCTGCAGCAGCGAATCAGGATTGTAATAATACTGCTGGATGACCATCTCGACATCTGCAGGGGCGCGGACATTTGAGCGCAGCATCCATTCAATAATCCTTTTCCTGACAGTGATTTCGCGGTCTATGTCCTTTTTTGTCCTCATGGTCTTGAGCGCAAGCAAATCAAGGAGCGCTGCCGGAATGTCCGTCCTGCCGATCACATCTGTTTTCCTGTCCCACTCGTAAATATTCCCGAGCAAAGGCTTGCCATCCATCGAGCTCACTTCAGTGACCGAAAGTACACGCCTCTCGATGCCGCGGCCCTTCACATACATACGGTACTGGACAAGAATGATGTTGAGCAGCGGAATCATGGATTCGGGCACTGCCATGGGCTCAGAGCGCAGCCGCAGGAGCATCTCCTTTGCGGAATTGCTATGGAGCGTTCCCAGTATGCCCTTGTGGCCCGTGTCCATCGCGGCAAACAGCGTCTGCGCCTCCGATCCCCTCACTTCCCCGACAACGATGCGGTCAGGCCTCATCCTGAGGGCATTTTTCAAAAGGTCATCCATTGAAACGCCGCTCTGGCCCTTCATCTGGGGGCGGGATTCCATCTGCACCCAGTTCTGCCTGCTGCCGAGCTGGATTTCAAGCGTGTCCTCAATGGATACTATCCTTTCAGGATAGCGTATGAAAGCCGCAATTGCATTGAGCGTTGAAGTCTTCCCTGAACCTGCGCCCCCTGTGACTATGATATTCATCGGCTCGATTCCAAATCCCTCGACCATGACCCAAATGAAGGCGGCGAGCTCGCTTGTGAATGTTTTGTTTGCAATAAGGTCCACAATGGTGAGCGGGATATTGCTGAATTTGCGTATGGTAAGGCTTGGCCCGAAAGGGGTCACGAACGGGAATGTCGCATTTGCCCTGTTGCCATCAGGCAGCCGCGCATCAAGGAGCGGATGGTCGGCATCAAAATCCTTCCCCACGCTCTTTGCGATCTTTTGCAAAAGCCCGTCAAGATTTTTGCGCGCCGTGGGAAAGACATTTGTGCGGCAATGGGCATACTGTTTGTGGAAGACGAAAACAGGCCTGTCATAGCCATTGAGCATGATCTCCTCAAGGCTGGGGTCTGCAATGAGCGGCGCCAGTGGGCCATAGCCTATGGAATTTGAGAGCACAAGCTCAGCCACTGCAGACTGGTTTTTTTCAAGCGGGAAAAAGTCCCTGAGCATTGCAATCAGGGGAAGCTTTATTGCTTCAAAATCCTCGACATGGACAAGGTACTCCTGTGCTTCGCTAAATGTCACGGGCTTGAGGACCTTCTCCTTGAACTGGGAAATGAACTCTGCACTGAAAGGCCCCCCTTCCTCCATGCTCCACTTGCCCAGAACCGCATTTGTGAGCGAGACCACAAGCTTTTGCTCCTGCTGGCTCAGCTGGGGCTCTTTTACCTCATAATAATAGAACGGAAAACCCTCAAATATTGAGGCAAATTCATTTTGCGCTACAAGCTCGCCTTTCCATTCCTTCATTGCAATCATCGGGGTTTACACCATTTAAACGGCTATTTATTATACAATTTTGTTCTATATAAAAGGAGGAGCAATGGTAGGATGCTAAAAAAGGTGCTTGGGAAAATAACCCCTTCAGCTGCGCAGATGCAAAAGGAGCAGGAATTTGCAAAGGCCATAATCAGCAGGATAATGGCAATTGCCGGAAAACACACAAGGGCGATGCTTGTGGGAAGCATAGCGCGCAACACGCACCTTGCAGGGGACACTGACCTTGATATTTTCGTTTTCTTCCCAAAATCCCTGCCGCGCGAGGAATTTGAAAAGGAAGGATTGCGGATAGGAAAGCTCATTTTCAGGGGGCATAAATGGGAGAAAGCTTATTCAGAGCACCCATACATACGCGGCGAGATCGGGGGGCATGAAGTCGAAATAGTGCCCACCTATGATGTTACTGACGCATCCGAGATGAAAAGCGCAGTTGACAGGAGCGCCTTGCACAACAAGTACCTGCTCTCAAAAATGATCCCGGGGCAGGAGCAGGAAGTAAGGCTCTTGAAGCAGTTCATGAAAGGGGTGAAATGCTACGGGGCGGACCTGAGCACAAACAGCTTTCCGGGATATGTTGCCGAGCTATTGGCGCTAAAATACAGGACATTTACCGGCGTGCTGGAAGCGGCAGCGGAGTGGAAAAGGGGGCAGGTCATTGACATTGAAGGGCACTTGAGCGAACAGGATGCCGCAGCCAAGTTCAATTCCCACCTTATAGTAGTCGACCCTGTGGACAGGGGCAGGAACGTTGCGGCAGCACTATCGGAAAACCAGTACGCGCGATTCATCGCGGCAGCACGGCAGTTTTTGAAAAAGCCTTCAATAAATTTCTTTTTCCCAAAAAAGCATGAAGCGTGGAACAGCAGCAAGCTCAAGGGGTTTTTGCGCAAAACAGAGCTCGTTGCAATTTTATCGGGGTATCCTGCAGGCATCGTGGAAGATGTGATGTGGGGGCAGCTTCGAAGGCTATCGCGCAAGATTGCAACAGCTGTAGAAATGCAGGGGTTTGCACTTGAGCGGCATTCGCGCTGGCTTGAACACAGGAAGCAGATATGCATTGTTCTTGAAGTCGAATCCACCCAGCTGCCGGCAGCGAAAATAGTTGCAGGCCCGCCTGTGATTGATGAGGCAAATTCACACGCATTTTTATCCGCGCACTTCAGGCCGCTCTCAGGCCCGCGGATTGAAAACGGGCGATGGGTGATAGAAATAGAACGCAAGTACACGCGGCTTGACGGGTTTTTGGAACATTACCTAAAAGCGCTTAAAAGGGAAGAAAGAGGGGCAATACGCAGCGCGCTCAGAAGGAAAGCGAAAGTGATCAGCGAGAAGGAAATAATTGCGCTCTACCGCAAAAACAAGGATTTCCAGCAGTTCCTCACCGCATACCTCAAAGGGAAAGAAGAGTTTTTGGATTACTGAAAGTGAAGCCTATAAGCCGGCAAGCTTCACGAACCTGGCTGCGCGGTTGGTTACAATACGCACTCAAAATTCAGGCTTGCAGTAAAATCAATTCATTGTGAGCTGGGAGGGGGACAATCGCGGAAGGGGTTGAACTTCCGCTCCCCTGCATTTTATGTCGTGTACTTTTTCAGAACGCAATTTTGAGCAAATCGAGCACAATGAGCAGGATAATTCCGGGAATTCCGCCGAATACCGCTATCAGTACGCTCCAGATGTTTATTGTGATGTTTATGAACGGGAAAAAATTTATTATTAGCAGGATTATTATTCCGATGGCGCTGTTTATCAAAAGCCATATTATTGATTTGCCAAGTTTGAGCGCAATAAAAACCAGCGCCAGTACAATGAACGCTGTAATTATCGGCCCTAGGTAAATTATAGCCTCAGCCATTTTTTAGCCACCTGCCACCGGCGCTTTGCCGGGCCATTGGTGGGATGAAAGTTTATCCGAAACCGTTTGCGGCACCGGGTGCAGCTCAGGCTTTATTATCTGCTTCATCCCTTTTATCCTACTAAGCGTGTCAAAGTATGAGTTGACAACATCGTCCAGCTCAAGGCTGCGTTTCATGCCGAGCCTGTGGACTTCTTGGAAAAAGACCGAGATTATCTCTATTGCCACTCGCTCGTCCGGCATCGACCTGTTTCCGTTGTGCCTTGCCACCCCCGCACCTGCTTTGCGCATGGTTTCTCTCAGTTCCTGAACGTTTGCATCTGATTCTGCGCTGAACTCTGAAAGCGCAATTCGCATTCCTGCAAGAAGTTCCCGCTTGTTCAGTCCCCTTTCAGCCGTTCGGATTTTTGCCCCCGCTCCTGACGCCACAGCCCTTGTTTTGGCAGCCTTTTTACGGGTAATTGAAGCGCCCATCGTGTAGACTTTCCATAGTTTTACTGCGCGGTTGAAGCTGCTGCCGTCCCGAAGCTGGCGTCTCATGAACAGATTGTATTCTGATAGCTGTTTTTTCGGTGTCTTCTTTTTTGCAAGATTTTGCAAATTGATCTTCAGGCGGCTCATTTCAGTGCTAAGGCCGGCTGTCCTTGCTGCAACGGCCCTTGCCGTCTTTGCTGTTTTTTTCCTCGCCGTGGCAATGCCTTTCCTGAGCTTTACGGATTTTTTCTTTTCCGCGATAAGCCCTTTGCGCAGAGAGTGAATCTCCCTTTTCATCTTTTCAGCCATTCAGATCACATCCTCCATATTCCGTTCCTATTGCTTGTCATTTGTCCGCCGCCTTCAAAGTGACCGGCAGGCAATAGCTCCCCACGGCCAACAAAGCAAGCCCGGTCAGGATAAATCCCGCCCCCGGGACAGTAAAGAGCGACTCAGCCCATTTGGCGAGCCCTATCCCGAAAAGAAATGTGCCTGTAAGAAAAATAGCGCCCAGCACTATGTTTTTCATGAGCATGGGCATCGCCCTTCTGATTCCGCCCTCTACTCCGCCTGCTATGGTGGATGAAAGGGTTGTTTTAAGGGTGCCGATTTGAAATACGGCACTCCCAATCCCGCTCACGAAATTCCCGATAATGGTGTCAATCCCCATCGGATTATCACTTCTTTGAAAGGAGCGCGCCTACCAGCAACCCCCCGATGAATGAACCCAGCACAAATTCAAACGGGTGCCCGCCAATTGCGTCTTCAATCATTGACTGTTTTTTTTGCACAAATTTTTGGGCCTCGTTTATGTTGGAATTGATCTGATCCTCGAAATCCTTGTCAAGGATTCTTCCTTCATTCATTTTAATTGCCATATCCAATACACCTCCGTGTCCTGCTGCTTATTTTTGTTTATTTTCATTGCATGCAACTTTTATCTGCCTGTAGCGATGTCCCTTCCCTGGCTGAGCCTGTAGACTATTATTATCAGCGCAACGGCCAAAAGCAAATTTATCAGGCTGCCGCCTATTGACCCGATAAGCCCAAGTGCCCAAAGGATCACTAAAATCACTACTATTGCCCATATCGTATCCATTTTTTACCCCCATTTACTCATTTACCTGCCTTCTTTGGGCATTTTGATTTTGCCATTGCTGCGATGAGCCCCATTGTGGCGCTGATGCCCAATCATACTGAAATTGCCTTGTTGGGCGAAACTGCATCTCACCCTGCTGCAAGTAAACCGGGTTTTCGTATGCGAAGTCCCGGATTATGCGGTTATTGCTGTAAATATATAACCCAAAAAATGCCACCGCCCCTAAAAAGACCACTGACAGAAGTTCCCCCCCGGCCATAATAACGCCAAGCATAAGAAGCAAACCCATTATTGCAATCAGCATGCCCTCGTTTTTCCACCTGTTTACTGAGAAGTTAGCTTGTGTCAACGTGTAATCTTCCATAAAATCCCCCCTCGGCTTATTCGCACCTAGGGCAAGCCCCCCGCCTTTACGGCGCAGGGCTGTGCCATCCCTTATCTGGAGCGGCCCCCCACTTTGACGGTGTTCGTGTCCACCAGGACATTGAGCATGATGCTCTCGCCCACGCCTTTCACGTCCGACCTTGAGAATACTGCGTCGTTCTTGAGAATCCCCGTCCCCACGACGATGGCGGAAACATTGTTGGTGTGCCCTTCAGTGCGCACTTCCTTGACCGTTCCCACCTCTTTTCCGCTTGAGTCAAAGACCTTCAGGCCTTTGTAATCCGACACCGGGCTCATGTTGAGCACGGCGCCGTCTTCTGAAAGTGACGTAATGTACTTGCGCCCGATGAACGTATCGGTGCCGAAGAACCCGCGATCCATCTCTATTCCATCGAGATTGAGTGTCACTGGGTCCAGCCTGATTTCCATAATGGTCCCCACTTCCTTTCCGTTCGAAGCAAGGACTTTTTTACCTATCAGCTTGTGGATCCGGACCCCCGAATCATGCTGTTTGCTCATTTGTCTGATTTCCTGCATGAGTATCACCTCTTGATACTTCAATTTCGTTTTTTAACCCCGGCAAAAGTTGATCTTGAATGCCTGATGCGACTGTGAATTGCGTTTTTCCGCCATAGTTTGTCGTTGTTGCCATACCTATTAGATACCTATCATCATATAAGGTAGTTGTATGCTATATATTTTTATTGCCAAATTGGTTTTGGCCAATACGCCGGGCAATAATGAAATGACCAAAAAGAGAGGAGGCATCGAAATGGCAAGAAAAACACGCGGAACAAGAATGAGCAAGGCAAAAAGCCGGGCTGCCAAACGAGCGGGCGGCAAGGGAAGGATCCGCTCAAGGGCGGCCGGAAAGAATATCATGAGAACATAAAAACCTCCGGTGCCGCAAAGATTGAAAACTCAGGGATATTTCACTCCGTCCCCCTGTTTTCAGCAGTTTACGCACTTTCATTTATGTTACTGACCAATCAGCATCAACTCAGGGGGTACCTGTTTTGGGCCGTCATATTTGGCCTCATAGCCTTGGCGGCTTTTCTGGTATTCCCCTTCATGATTGCCGTTATTTCCGCTTACCTGCTCGCGTACATGGCAAAGCCGCTTTTTTTCAAACTCTCTTTGCGCATGCACCCGAACCTGGCTGCGCTCATCTGCGTGCTTGTTGCAATCCTGCTGGTCATTGTGCCCGTGAGTACAATTACCATAGGGGTTGTCAATCAGGCAGGGGATTTTGCGAGCAAGCAGAACATCACCCACTACATCGGCCTCATTGCCAATCACCCGTTTCTGAGAGGGTTTAATCTCAGCCCGGCTACGCTGCAAACCCAGTTAAACCAATTCATCACCGACACTACCGGCTCGCTTCTTGCATCCATGCCGGATCTGGCTTTGGGGCTTATTGTGACCCTTATCGGCATGTACTACATCCTCTGAGGCTGGGAGGCCCTTTCCGAGCAGCTCAAAAAACACATCCCTTCCAAGAACAAGGAACGAATCATCAAGGAGCTTGACAAAACCGCGCAGGCTATTTTGTATGTAACCATTGCCATGGCGGCTATGGAGTTCGCCATTTCCTACATAGGCTTTACGCTTTCCGGCGTTGAATCTAGCCTAATCATTGCCACAATCATTTTTGTCCTGGCATTTATCCCGAGCATCGGGCCAATCATGGTCTGGGCCCCGCTTGCGCTTTACTATTTTGCAATCCAGCAGTATTACACGGCCCTTGGGATAGTAACTATAGGGCTGATCCTGACCGTCGGAATTGAGCAGATCCTCTATTCCAAATGGATCGGGAATCGCACGCGCATCCATCCGTTTGTAATGCTGCTCGGGGTCATTGGCGGGATAACCCTGTTCGGGATATTCGGGTTCATATTCGGGCCGCTTATCCTTGCCAGTGCACTTGATGTGGTGAAAGGCGCCATGCAGCAGGAGTAAATGGAACAATCGCAATCTGCCACTCAACAATTAAAAAGCCATTTAAATAATAATTTGTAATAAACTGATCAGGAACTGACCCACAAATGCCAAAACCCGCAAATTACACCGACGAGGAAATTTTGCTCATATTAATCTGGTCCATCCCGCTAAGGCTGACCAAGGGCCAGATTGGCAGGCTTTTAGGGGTTAAATCTGCGGGCCAAAAGCACTGGCGCGAGCGCCTTGAGCGCCTTGGTGAAAAGAAACTGCTTTCAATCGAAAAGCTGGACGCAGGGGACCTCTTCTTCGGCTCGCCTATTCTCAAGTACTATCTTACCGAAGAAAACCTCGAAGCAATCTGGAGCCACTATTTCACCCATTATGACAAGCGCCACGGCCTTGTCAATGATCCGTTTCTCACGCCGTTTTCTGCAGGAATATGGAATGTGACAAGTTCGCCAGAGTTTTCAAAGCTTGTCGGATCCAAGTTCAATTACCATTTTCTTTCCTCAAAGAATGCTGCTAACCCCATAAAGCCCTCGGAGAGAATCGCCTCGCTTAGCAGGGAAAAACTCTGGAAAATCCTGGATGCTGTGCTCTCAATATGCTGGAAAACTGAAGCTTACCGCAGAAAACCCGTGCTTTTGGATACGCTGACCGCGGGGCAGAACAAGGCGTACGCCACCCTGCTCTCGCTTTACGAAGCCCAGATCAAGGCACACCCGGCAGACTACCAGAAGTTCACCGTGCTATTCGAAAAGAACTTCAAGTACTACCTGTAATTTGGTAAATGGATTAGGGAGCGGGAAGAGAACCTGAACAAGCACGCAACATTCCGCTCAAGGCATGCGGACAAACGACTGCGGATTTATGAAAGATGCCGCACGTGGAGGCGGGGATTGTTGCGAAAGCACCGCACGGGCAGTTTTGCGCGGATTATAACGGGCCTGAATACGCCAAAAACCCTTTTCATGGCCGGAATGCGAAAAGCGCCAGCTTACTTTTTCGGCATTTTCCACAGCGGGCGGAAGACCTTGATACTAAATATCAGGGTGAAATGACAATAATATTTTCTCTTTCTTTTTGACACAACTTTTTCTTTCTCTTACAAAGAGAAAGAAAAAAGATGTAAGCGGACCCGGTGGGATTCGAACCCACGACCTCTTCGTCCGAAGCGAAGCACTCTATCCTGCCTGAGCTACGGATCCAAGTTAATAGAAGACATTTGGATCTAACAGTTATTTAAGATTAGTCTACGCTGTAAATATGACGTATAGGGAGGGCAAAAACCATATTGCTTCCACACTTTATAGCGGGAATATTTTGATGAATTCTTGATGCCGATTTTTTGGAGCCAGTTGTCTAAGACGTTATTACCGCGCAGAGTAAGTATATACCTCGGGTGCCGGCGTTCATCAATGGGACGCGTATAATCATACTTATAGTGAAATCCGGCTCTTTCCAAGAGCTCAGCTGTGCCATCTGCAAGGGGTTTTGAACATACCCCGATTTTAATTTGAGGATAATAGTGTTTTGTCTTTTGCTTTGTTTTGTAAATATCTTTATGTTGGAAACTCAAAGCGCCATCGGTATCAAAAACGCCCCTAATGAAAGAAGAGGCAATTTTTGGATCTGCGGCCTCAGAAATAAAAG
Organism: Candidatus Iainarchaeum sp.; assembly: GCA_013331625.1. Classification (GTDB taxonomy): domain Archaea; phylum Iainarchaeota; class Iainarchaeia; order Iainarchaeales; family Iainarchaeaceae; genus UBA10205; species UBA10205 sp10205u. The sequence continues at coordinate 27,622 of DUGC01000030.1, forward strand.
ATGGAACTCCAACGATGCAGGTTTTTTTCCCAAATGGGAAACCCAAAGAATGCATGAAGTTTATAATTTTTCTATTCCGAATAACAAAACCATAGGTGCGGCGTGCAGGAAAATACCGGGGTTCGGGCTTTACTTCAAATACCTTTTCAAATAGGCTCACAATGTGAGTGTCATAATATTCATACTCCTCAATTGCCCCACTAATATCAAGTTCATGGCGATGCCCATCATCGCGAAGATAACCATCCCCTGCATGTATGCCACAGATTTCGGCAAGCTCTGGAGAATAGGTTATTTCCATAAACTAACCTCAATTCTCGCATGTAAATTACTTAGCCGAGAGCTCATTGCCGGTGCCAATTCCAGGCTTTATATCTACCAGACAAATAGAATAGGTATTAATTCCTGCTACCCCTAATAGTATAAAGGCAATGTCCCCGAACAGCCCAAAATCAGGAAGGGGGGCTAATCAACCTTTATAAAGCTAACTTAGCAAAGTATACTAGCCCAAGGTGAGCGCATGAAAGTATGCATAACCACAAACAAGATTGTCACAAATGACTTTGTCGAGTTCCACTGCCCCGGCTGCAAGCAGCGCATAATAAGGAGCCTTGAAGCTAGGGCAAAGAGCCTGCCTTACAAGTGCCCTGACTGCGGCTTTAGCGGCCCTTAAACGTATCTGGGACTTTTTGGAAACGGAAGGAGTTTACAATGCCAGACAAGACACTATTGATTATCCGGATCAATGCCAAGGACATGGAAAAGCTCGATGAATGCGTTGATCAAATCAAAACCATTGAAAGCGGCGAGGTCAAGGACGTGCGCCGCGAACCCATCGGATTTGGCGTTGAAATCATAAAAGCGGGAATACTAATCGGCTCAAAAGAAGAGGCCCTGCCCGAAAGGGTAGTGAATGAAATAAGGGCACTTGACAGCGTTGAAGATGCTGAAATTGTCGGCATGACACTGCTGTGAATTTTCAGGCCTAAATTCCGGCTTTAAGGCTAAGGCTCATATGCTGCGTTGGGCTTTGGATAGCTTTTTAACCTCGGGGTGCACCTTATTTTTCAATGGAGAAGGAAAAATACATCCGGGTGTGCCCGATATGCAAAAGCCCCGATATCCATGTTGATTCCTCAAACGCCGTGCTTGAGAGCATAGGATCGGGCAACAACTGGTCTTGCGCAAGGTGCGGCAACTCGTTTCCCATTGTCCTTGAAGTTGCGATCGATAAGGTGAAAGAGCTCGAAGAAGAGCCGCTCAGCGATGAGCTGCGCAATAAAACGCCCCAGGAAATGCGCGTTGGCGCAGGGACCGGAATCGGGATAGTGGAACTTATTTTCCTGCTCGTGACAATGCTGCTAATGATTGCCATACTGATATTTCGGTAATTCTTTGGCCTTGCATCTGCAAAGTCAGCTCTTGTGGAACCATACCCCCACCTGTTTTAACGCTTTTCCAGCCCCATTTATTCTGAATGATCAAGGCCATAACATTAGAGAACTGGAAGAGCCATTATAGGACAAGCCTCGAGTTCTCGAAAGGAACGAATGTGATTGTGGGAAAGAGCGGAAGCGGCAAATCGAGCATCATGGACGCGATCTCCTTTGCGCTCTACGGCACATTCCCTTCCCTTGCATCGCGCAGGGTATCCTTAGAGGAAACCATAATGGCAAAGCCCGCAAAGCAAAGCCAGAGCACAATAAAAATGGAGTTTGAGTACGGCGGGAAGAATTATTTCATTGAAAGGACCCTTCGGCGTGCAGGGATGAGCGAAGCATACTTGCGCGAAGGGGAAAAGCTCATCGCAGGGCCGAAAACAACGGATGTCACAAAAAAAGTCACGGAGCTCCTTGAAGTCTCATATGACCTTTTCAGCAGGGCGATATATTCCGAGCAGAACCAGATTGATTTTTTCCTCAAGCTCTCGCCATCGCAGCGCAAGGAAAAATTCGACGAACTCCTCGGCCTTGACAGGTACGAGAAAGTAAGGACGAACTGCGTGACGCTGCAAAACCGCATCAGGAAGATGGACGAGGACAGGAAGGCATTTTTGGACGAGCAGAAGAAAAAAACAGGCACTCAGCAGCTTGAAGAATATGAGGCAAGGATCAGGGAAAAGGAAGCCGAAGGGACAAAACTTGCAGCAGAGATCAAAGGTTTGGAGAAGGAAATAGCGGATCGGGAGAAAAGGCTTTCTGAAGGTGAAACTTTGGAAAAAGAACTGCGGCAGCTAAAAGAGGGCGGGATAAGGCTTGCCTCAAGGGCTGAAGCCTTAAGCGAGGATGTTGCACGGGCGGAAAAAAAACTTGATGGAATCGAGATGACGAAAGTGAAGGAAGCGCTTTTGGGAAGCGAAGCGCTTTATGCATCGCTTGGCGATCAGAAAAAAGAGCTTGACATGCAGGCTGACCTGAAGGATAAGGAGATAGTGAAAGCCAAAGAGCAAAGGGCCGTTTTTTCAAACCTGCTTTCCACAAACGAAAAAATCCGCGGGAACTATAAAAGGATCGGTGGAGAATGCCCGACCTGCAAAAGGCCCCTTAGCGAGCACGAGAGGGAAAAGCTTGAAAAGGAACTCACTGAATCTGACAATAAAATCAGGGCCTCAATCGGGGAAACTGAGGGCATATTACAAAAAATCCACTCAGAGTACGAGCAGATATGTAAAAGGGCAGAGGAAAAAGGGAAGCTGGCGCAGGAAGCGCAAAAGAAGGCAGTAGAACTCAAAACACTCACGGGGCTTGCCGGCGAGGCTGTGGAAAAGCAAAAGCAATGTAAACTCGTGCAAAAGCAGCTTGAAGAAACACGGGGCAAAATTGCCGCAATAAAATTCGACCCTGCAGGGTTTGAAAAGGAGCGCAGCGAATTTTACGCCCTGCGCGAAAGGGCCGCAAAAGCAAGGGCAGAGGCACGCGCAGCAGGCGAGCTTTTAAAGGAACTGCAGGCAGGGGTCAAGCGCATTAAGGATGCGCAGGAGCAAATAGCGCAGCTGGATGGGAAGATAAAACACAATGAAAAAACGCTCGAAAAGCTCGCAGTATTCACCTCCGCGCTCAGGGCGACGCAGGGGCAGCTGCGCGCTGAGATGATAGCAACGGTGAATGCCGCAATGGATGAAGTGTGGCAAAAAGTCTACCCTTACGCTGACATCAGCACGGTAAAGATCGCAGCGCAGGAAAACAGCTACGAGATCATGGCCCTGCAGTCCAACAGCGAATGGGTGAGGGTTGAAGGCATTCTCTCCGGCGGGGAGAGGAGCGCTGTTGCGCTCACGCTTCGCATTGCAATCTCCCTTGTGCTCACGCAAAACCTCGGGTGGATCATACTTGATGAGCCAACGCACAACCTTGATGCAAACTCGGTAGTGGGCCTGAGCGAAACCATGGCAAGCCACATGCCCCAATTTATCGGGCAGATATTCATAATCACCCATGACAAGCAGATGGAAAACGCCGCGAGCGGAAAGCTCTACACCCTTGAACGCGAGAAGGAAAAGGACGGGGTGACGAAAGTCGTGGGCGAATAAAAGGGAATTCTTTTATTGTACAAATCATTTAAGATATGCATGAAAAGAAGACAATGGAAAATCCTATCAAGCATAATGAGGTTCCAGCGCATATACCCTGAAACACTCCCCGGAACAAAGGTTGGCCGTGTAAGGCAGGATAAAAGGGTTGAATTGACACAAATAATTTTTCGCAATCTAATAACCGAACCCAGCATTAGACTGATAATAATGAGCCAGCAGCCAGAAAAAGAAAAAGTGAAGAGAATTATGGAAATAGCGCTACGGAAAAAGAGGGGGGATAAAGGGGCTGCTGCAGAATACCTAACAGAGCTCTGGCCTACCATTCACGGCTGCGCAAAAGGGGCTCTTGACAAAAGCAAACTCGAAAAAGAAGCAAAACAAAGAGGTTTTGATTACATTGACTATGCAAGTTCGACACACCACCTTGTATGGAACCCCATTATAGACCAAATTGGAAACGTAATATTAGGTGCCAGAAACAAATTACAAAAATAAAATAAATATCCGAAGTTTAATGACTAGTTTTTCCATAACAAAAAACAGAAATTATATATACACGGCCCATATACTTTTAGTATGCGCATGCATACAATAAGGCAAAATGGCCACGTAAAGCATTTCAGGCTGTTCGGCTTTGAGCCAAGGCCAAAAAAGAAAGGCACTGAGCGCGAAGGAAATCCCCTGTGGGCAAATAAAAAAGCACACCTGATTAAAACATGGAAAACCAACTCCCGGAAAATGAGCCGCGAGCAAAGATGCCGCTGGCTTGCTGCAGAGCAGCAGAAATTTTACCTTGGACAGTTCACTGAACTTTATAATGGCAGGCCTAAAGCCAAAGCAGCAAAAACAAAAAAATAACCGGGAAACTGAAAATAAGAATTGAATTTTTAGAAATCGGGATTCATTGCTTCTTCGCCTTGGCTTTCTTCCTTGTAAGGAAGCCTGCAACAAGGTTTCTTTGTGTCGAGCTAAGCGGCATTCCTATCGAATCCACAAACTTCTTGTTTAGTTCAAAATCAGCGCTGACCTGGTCAGGATAAGTCTGCAAGAGCACATTTGCCTTGCTCTTGATGTTTTGCGGAACCGCCTTGCCCATCTTAATTCACCTCAATGCGCTCTACATGGCCATCGGGAAATTCCCTCAATACCGCAATGGGGATGACCTTTTTTTCAAATTCCATTTTTGCAATTCCGAGCAATGTAGCCTCTTTTGGCGCCTTTATGAGCGTAGGCGCGCCAAGCGAGAGCTGGAGGGCCCTTGCACTAATGAGCCTCGTCACTTCAAAACGGGTCAGTTTCTGCATTTAAAACACTTTAAAACTAGCAAATTCTCAAGTAATACTTCCACGAAAGGGTTAAAAACCAGACACAAAAACCCCCCTGATAGGTGTTGATAAAATGGACAGCCTATTTGACGAATATTACCCCGTCAGTTTTCCCGAATTCTTTATCTCCCGTCAGGAATTTTGCTCCATGACCTATCCCCACTTAACGGCCCCATTTCCTTATTTGCGCAACCAATTCCGTGCCACCCCAATAGGTTATAGGGGTATAACCAAATGCAAGCATTCCCCTTTAGCTGGGCTGCCGCAGGTCTACAAGGCCGCTTTCAATATTATAAAGCTCGGAAAAGCGCCTCAGAAGCGACATCGTGGAATGCGGCTCAACACACACGCTTGAAAAGGAGCGGGAAGAGCGCAAAGCGCTGTTGCTTGATGCAACAAGGCCCTCAAAGTCGCGAAGGATGCTTCCTGAAAGGCACTCAAGCGCAATTGCAGCAGGGGGGGTGAAAAACCTGCTTTTTGGATCAGTAATAAGGCGCGGAATGGAAGAGAGCGTTTTTGAAATGGACCCTGCAAGCACCTTGCGGTAATAATGCCCGGGGTCGCTTTCAATGACTTGCGAGAAGAAGAGGCCCTTGCTTGCAACAAGCTGCATCCTTTGCTGCTCAAGTGCGCTTGTGAGGGCGGAAACCGAACCATGCAATGCATTGATGCCATTTGAAAGCGCGCTCTCACGCTTCGTGCAAAACCAGCTGAGCGAAACTTCCTGCAATATTTCAACATCATCATGCGCCTGCAGCAAAAGCGCGTCCGCAAGCAGCACCATCTCCTCTCGCCCCCTTGAAAAGGGCCCCACCGGATAAAACCCAAAGCAATACTCGCTCCTGCGCTCCTCGCGCGAACCCTTATCAGCATGGCAGACATGGAATTTTTCAGCCCATACCCTTGAAAACGAATTGAAGTAAAAACCCTCGCGCAAAAACCTCACCTTAACAAGGCTTGAAGTGAGGACGTTAGCGTCTGAAATCGAGGACGGTGAGCAGCATGGGCAATTAACTGTCTCGGGGCTGATATTGTTGTAGGGCCGCGCTGACATGAGCGAAACGATTGCCGAAAGGTCAATTTGCGATTTGCCATGCAGATTTTGCACACTGCCGCTTTCAGGCAGCGGCCCTACAGGGACAGGAATGCCTGCTGCAAAATATGCGTTTTCCAAAAATATCTCCTCGAGCCCCTTGCCCTCCTCCCTTCCCACAAGCGGGATTTTTGCAAGGCGAGAGTACGCAACCTTGGAGGCCATCTCCATTGCAAGCGCCCTGTTGCTTTGCAGAAGGTCTGAAACGGTTTTCCCAAGCGGCTCGGAGAGGAATTCAAGCCGCACATCAGGAAAAGAAAAAGAGCCAAGGGGCCTTGGCTGCCCGCCGTCAAAATCAAAGGAATCAAAATAATTCCAGCCCTTTTCAATCAGGAACTGCCGCTCGGGCTCAATTAGCGTGTAATATGTGCCAAAGCACACAGCAAGCATATTACTTAGCCTTTTGAGGTCGGAAAAGGTCGCGGCATATACGGTGGCAATATTTGACGAAAAATCCGTTTTGAAGCGCTGGCCATTGCACCCCCTCACAACTTCAAAAAATCTCTCCTGCGCAATGCTGCCCGGGGGGAAGTGCATTTTCGGAAAGAAGGAATAGCGCAAGGAGGATTTATGCGCAGGGCCCGAAAATTCCACAACGACCTGCCTTTTTGGTTCGCAGTACCTTACGCTGGACAAAAACACTGGCGTGCTTGGGGGCATAAAGAAACCCTGTTTCGGGCGTATATAAAGGAGCGGAGAGAGTTCATTGCCGGTGCGGGGAGCCTGCGCCCCCCAGTTGCGTTCAAAACAGCGCGTATGCAGCCATCGCCGCGGCAATGTTTCCGAGCGTGAAAATCACCGTGAAGAGGGCCAGATAGCCGAATGTCTTGCGCTGGTTGTAAAAGCCCCATGCAAAAGGCAATAGCAGGATGACCATGAGCACAGAGAGCAAGAGCCAGAAAAAGACCACGCCGAAAAATATTTCAATCTGAAATGAGGTTATTGTTAAGAGCATGAATAAGAATGCAGGCAGGGCACTTATAGCAAGCGCCAAAAGCGCGGAAATTGTGAGCACGGCAAAAAAATCTTTCTTTTTGCCTTCATTTTTTATCGATGAAAATTTCTCACCCGCATTGNNGCAATTGCGGCAAGCCCGATAAAAGTCAAAATATTTGCAAGCCCTAAAAGCGCGAACCTCCCAAGGTCGGGTTTTGCGCTGCGGAACGCAATTGCAGCCGCGATGACACTTGCAAGCACTGAAACCAGAAGGAAAAAAACAAGCACGATGATGCCGGAATTGTGCAATGCAAAGAGCGCGCCCGAAACCTTTTGCGGCACTGTGGCATCTATCCATAGGTCATCTGTAAAGTTCTTTGCTGCAGTGTTTATGCGCAAAATCGTGTAATCGGCTTTGGCTGTAGCGGTTTTTCCGTTGAAAAAACCGGAAAGCCCTGCAGAAGGATTGTATCTATCCAATGAAAAATACCGGACGCTTGCATTGCCGCCATCTATGCCGCTGTAAAGCTGCGGCGTCACATGACCCATCACATAGAGCACAAGCGGGATTTCGCTCTCGCCATAAACCGAGGTCAACCTGAGCGGGAAATACATGCGCTCTGACGGGAAACTCGCCATCACGCCAATGGGAATGCGCGAACCCTGCATTCCCCTTTGGGACTGGAGCGAATTGAACTCATTGACATCTGAAACCCAGCTCACCACGAAAGCATAATTCTTGCCGATGTATTCTGAAAGGGTTGCGAGCGATTCCGGAGGCAGATCGAGGCCTTTTGCAGCGGCATAATTGCGAAAATCCGAAGCTTCATGGACACTTACAACTTCAGTTGTAAGCCCCATGTCCTCAATGTGCTCATAAACGATCGCGATATAGCCCTTGGTTCCTTGTATAAGTGCAGCATCTCGTTCACTGCTCCCGACCATTCCAACCGTGCCTAAAAATAGCGTGGACAGGATCAGCGGCGGCCATGTAAAGGCCTGCGATGCAGCAGACAATAGGAACAGGCCGCCAAGGGCAGAATTCTTCCGGGAATATATGTCGTAATCAGTGCGAAGGTTCGGGAATTCCTTTAAAATTTCCACTTTCACGTTCCTGCTGTCGGCAGGAATTGGAAAAATCCAAACGGCTTTTTCACCCTTCAGATCGCCCGGCTCAATTGCAAGGATCAGGTTTTCAGTTCCGCCCTCAAAATTTATCGCTGCAAGCTGCCTCTGCTCGGGAGTGAGGCTCCAGCGCTGTAAATCCTTGTTGTAAATGTGCATGGAGCCGTCTGCAAGGGCAAAGGATGAGCAAAGAGCAACAAGCAGCGCAAGCACAAACAAATTACGGATCTTTGGCCCCATGCCGATAATAAATCCCACGTGGTATTTAAATGCCCCGCTTTTCTAAGGGGGCGGGCCGTGAGAGGCCAAATGCATCACTTATTCAGCCCTTTCCACACTTCAAGGCCAACAGGGATGAGGGATACCACAATGATTGCAAATACGATAAGCGTGATCACTTCATTTGCATTCGGCAGCACCTGCCCTAGCAGGAATCCTGCAAGGATGAACACAACCGTCCAGAGTATGCCCCCTAAAATGTTGAAAGTGAGGAAAGTGCGGTAATCCATCTTTCCTATGCCTGCAACAATGGGCGCAAAGGTCCTCACTACAGGGACAAAGCGCGCGATCACAATCATCTTCCGGCCGTGCTTTTGGTAAAATTCCTCAGCTTCCCTGATATGGCTTGGATTGCGCAAAATGCTCCCTTCCCTTGAAAAAAAGCCANNCCCCTGCCGTATCTGCTTCCCATCCAGTAGCCGACCTGATCGCCAACGATTGCCGAGACTGCAACGCCGATAAGCACTATTTGCAAATCGAAAAGCCCCTTTGATGCAAGCAACCCTGCCGTGAACAGCAGCGAATCTCCGGGGAGGAAAAACCCGAAGAACAGGCCGGATTCGGCAAATACGATCGCGAAAAGGGCGAGGTAGCCAAAACTTGTGAGAATGCTTTCAATGTTGCCTATAAGATCGAGCATTAAAACACTTAAATAATGGTTAGGGTAAAGCGTTTAAATGAAGGAGGATGGGCATAACAGCGAATAATTGCTCCGGCCAATATTATAGGTAATCATCAAGGTCCTTTGAGGCCGCTTCCTTTGTGTCCTCAAATTCCTTTGCGGCCTTTTCCAAAGTGCCCTCATGCGATGATTCCTGCGAAAGCCTTCGCCTTACCTTGAAAAATGCAGGATAGTTGACGGCCTCGCCCACTAAGAGCGCTTCCCCCACCCGAAGCGAAGTTATCATGTCCACGCTGCGCTGGTCAATGCCCTCGCTCGTTTGCTTGATATGGTCAAGATCATACGGGTTTGTGATGCGCATGATGAGGTGCGTGTTGCACTGCGAGAGCGCCGTTGTTGAAAGGTTTACGGGACGCTGGGAAATGAGGCAAATCGATGCACCGAACTTGCGCCCTTCGCGCGCGATAGTTTCGATCACGTGCTTGCTGATCGACCCTTCCTTTGAAACCTTCTCCGGCGCGAAGTTATGTGATTCCTCGACCACGATTGTAAAAGGCGGTACGCGCCTCGACCTGCGCTCATCAAAGAGCTTGCGCGCATAGTATGCCACAATGATCTGCTTTTTTCGCAGGTCGATGATGTCGCTGAGGTCAATAATCGTGAGCTGGCCCGGCTTTACAAGGTCATTAATCGAAGGGTTGTCGGTCTTGCCAAAGAGGTTGAGCTGCTCAAGCGACATTATCCACCCCACCAACGCATCCTTAGTCGTGCCCTTTATTTCTTCATCGGCAAATATTTCGGATTTCACCGCATTGAAATCAAAAGGCCCCATCCCGTCCTTCATCTCGCGCCGCAGCTTGTCAATTATGCGCGCAAGGTCGCGTTTTTGCGGGGCTGAAAGGCCGGGGATGAGGGCAGCGAGCAGGCCTATCGAGAGCTTTGGAACCCCTATCTGGACCTGCGAAGCCTTCACATACCTTGACCTTGATGAAAAGTCCTGGCAGCGCGGGTCATNNGCCATGCGCATCCATCACCACGACGCCGATCCTCCCCTGCTCTTTTTTGCGCAGCAACAGCTCTTCGAGCATAACTGCCACGAAATGCGACTTCCCCGCGCCCGACATCGCCAAAACGGCAAGGTGCTTTTGGAAAAGGCGCGAGAGGTTGAGCTTCACTGGAACATTATGGTGCTCGATCTCGCCAAGCATAAGCCCCTCCTTGAGGTCAAAGCCCAAAAACTTCTCAAGCGTGTCCCTGCTTGCAACCCTCACCTTTGTGCCGGGGGATGGGGGGAATGTGGGCCGCTTAATGCGCTTTTCAAAATACACGCCCAATGGCCGCGTCTTTGCGACAAGGAACTCCCATTCATGCGCGGGGAACTGTTCGAAGAGCTTGTGGGCCGAGCTCTCGAACTCCTTTACGGATTCGACGCGCTCAAAATAGCGGTTGCTCTTGATCACATCAGTGACAAGGCAAACCATCGTCCCTTCGGAATAATCCATCTCGACAAACTGGCCGCGGTGGAGCTTTCCTGAATAAATCACCACATCAAGGGCGCTTGGGGACGGGCCATCCATGCTGCTCACTACTGTGCCTATCTCATCTTTAGAGAGCAGGGGCTTTGCCTGAACCTCAACTGAGCTTACAGCCTCTTTTGTGTCCTTAACCATTTCCTTCCCCCCCTCTTTGGCCTAGCCTTGGAAGCCGCACGGGCAGCATTGCCCATGAGCAGCCGTTCTTTGAATTTGAAATATCTGTCCCTGATGTCTGTTCTTGAAGTTTCACCTGCATAGCAACATACAGCCACTTTCTTGTTGTGCATGGCCAGTTCAAGCGCCATTTCCGCAGCTTTATTAAAATATGCATTAAGAGATGCATTGGTTCCCGGCAATCCTTTGCCCTCTGGGTTTTCCAGATAGGTTATTTCAATATTGTTCTGCCTGCAAAAGGCCCTGCCCGGGGGGGTTATTCCCCACATGGCATAACCGTGCTTTGGGTAGATCGAGATTATGTTTTGCACCCCCAAGCCCTTTAGCTTCCTCAAAACAGCCATTCTGTTTGGCGCAGTAAAAAAATTATGGTCCTGCTGGTAAACCGTCAATTTCTCAGTCACAGGATATTTAAGCGGAAAATGCAAAAATCCACCCCGAACAAATAGGCAATTCTTTCAATCACATCACGCTCCCCATAGGCGGCCCTTCATAGCCGCAGCGCTGGCACTGCACCTGATAGCCCTTGCGGGCAATCCTTTTCACATCCCTTGAACCGCATTTCGGGCACATCATAAAGGGCGCCTCCCCGGAGTCTTAGTTTTTATTACAGTTTTCAATACAGCGCTCTGACCTGATTTAAGATATTGATTCCCTATATATCTAGCAGTAAACCCGNNATTAGATAGCTTGTCATGCGGATAGTCATCAGGCACGTTCACCACGTTCAACCCGATTTTTCTGGCATGGCTCTGAAGCGACTCATCCATTGGGTCAATAGATAAGATAGTGCGAAAACCTCGCCTGCGCAGGAGGTTCAGCTCTTGCTTGGAGACAGGCATACCACTTTGATAAAGTCTGCCTGAAACATTGGAAAAAGATATTGGCCAACGATTTCGTTTCGACGAATTCTTGCGGCGCAAAAATCCTGAAATATTGGAAAAAGATATTGGCCAACCCATGAACATACCCTCAAAACGGCCTGTTCTCCCTTCTCATGCGCATCTTTACCCCTTGGCCGAGCTTGTCCATAATCTTATTGTACACTAGGTCTATTTCATCATTTCGCAGCTTGGCGCGCAGGTCCGCTTCGATAAGGATTGAAGGATATACATACTCGCGGTGCAGGCAACTCAGGGCATATGCCACTGCAGCAACCTCATCGGCCTTTTCCTTTAGGCCAAAGTGGCTTATGAACTCGACGCGCAAAGGCCTGTCCAGCTGCGAGGGCTTGACATAGAGGCCATAGATGCTCTTTGCCCACTTGGAGTTGAAATCCTGCAGCACGGGGTGCTGGTTTATGTCTTTTGTGTAAGTGAAGGCGCAAGAGCGCTCGCCCACCTCAAGGAAAAAATCGAGGAACGCCGAATCAAAAATCCCCTCAAGCCGCCCCTTTTCAATCACGGGATTGCCAGCAAGCACATCCTCCTGCAGGATCTGCCTAAAACGTGAGCCACGGCTGTCCTCAACGGTTGAGATGAGGGTGCAATTATATTTTTCAGCGGTCGAATAGAGCGACTCGAACTCGGCAATGATGTCAGAGTAATTTCCCGCAAGGCTTGACTCCTTCCTTGGCTTGTCCTGATACTGCGGGACTATCGATCCGTCAATAAAGCAATAGCGCGGCGAGTATGTTTCGATGATTTTTTTGGAAACCCTCACTTCCTCGCGCAAGCGCAGCAGGCTCTTGCTCTGCTCAATTTCATCAGCCTCAAGCGACGCCCCGCTAATGTACGGCTCTGGGTAGCGGAAATATGAAGGGTAATACTTGGTTGAAGCCACAATGCCATTTTGGTAATCAAAAACGACACCCACCGCGCGCACAAGCACAAGGTCAATTGTTGCAAGGCGCTTTGCAACAAAGCCTGAATCCACGCCGCCGATCAGGCAGTCTGGCACCCAGCGCTGCACAGGGAACGAGAGGCGGCCTTCGGGGGCGCCATTGCACGCGCAGGGAAGGTCGGAATTCTTAAGCGGGAGAAAGCACTCAACACACACCTTTCGCCGCTGCTCTGAAGCATTGATCACATTCACGGTCTCATTGATGACCGAATTTATGTCCATAAATAAACCAAACCATCGACCTTTATAAATCACTTTAGTGTTCGTTGCCGGTGCGGACTGCAAATGCGCGGCCAGAGCACCATTCCATTCGGGTTAAACACCCTCATGGAATTGACAGGCCAAGTCCGGCCCGCAATTATATTCAAGGACTTACACACCCCCTCGACTTCTTACACATAAAATACTTTATATACAAGGCCCCCAAAAACAGGAAATTATTTAAAGCCGGGTGCACTTACTTTATCCATGAAAGCCCTTTTTGAAGTCAAGACAGTTGAGAACGAGTGGAAGCCACCGTTCACAAAGAACATATACACGGAGCATTACAGCGTTGCCGAAAGCGACGAATTCGACCGCATTACAAGCAACGGGAACGACGAGGCGGTTTTTGCGCTCTTAGGGCTTGAAGGCGATAAGGCAAAAATCAGGTTCAGCAGGCTCTTTACGCCCAAAGAATCCGTTGAGGGGCTTGGGAAGGACAAGACCCTGCTTTTGCCAAGGGGGCAGGAATTTGTGGTAACATACCTTTGGGGCGAAAAAGGCGTTACAAAAAAAATAACGTTCCAGGGAATGTCTGCTGAAGAGGAAAGGGAAGAGATACAGCAGGCCCAGCCTTAAAGCGCCCAACACACAATTTTTCCTTAACTGGATAATTCTATTTGGTAGTGGCGGGAATGAGCGAATGCATATACCTCTCTGATTCTTACGCAAAAGAATGTGACGCAAAAGTAGTGGGGGCTGAAGGCAGATTCGTAACCCTTGACCGCACAATATTTTACGCCCAGAGCGGGGGACAGCCGGCAGATCACGGGAAAATAACCTCATCTGATGGCACGGAGTACACCTGCTCATTTGCAAAGGGCATTGGCGGGGATGTGAGCCACGAACTGGATCGCGAANNCCATGCGGATGCATACATCCGCGCACATCCTTGCGGCAGTGATCAATAAGGAACTTGGCGCGCTCATAACGGGGAACCAGCTTGAAGAAAAACAATCACGCATGGATTTTAACGTGAAGGATTTCGACCGCTCCCTGCTCAAGACATTTGAAGAAAAGGCGAACGGGGTGATAGCGCAAGGGATGGATGTGAAAGTTTCGTTTTTAGAGCGCGAACAGGCACTGCAAAACAGCGCGCTCTTCCGGCTAAAAGATGTTTTGCCAAAAGACCTTCCGGTGCTGCGCATAGTCTCAATCGGGGAGTTTGACGTGCAGGCAGATGGCGGCACGCACGTGAAAAATACTGCAGAAACCGGGAAAATGAAAATTGTTGATTTCAAGAACAAGGGCGCGGAGAACCGCAGGATTTACTGGGAACTGGAATGATTTGAATTTCGGAAGTATAGAAAGCTTTTAGTCCGGTTTGCAGGTGAGTTATTCTCAATGCCAAACGCAAAAAGGAACAAAACCAGATTCATTGACCTCACAATGCCGCTTGATGAGAATGCTCCGGCATACCAGAATGACCTCAAAGTCAAGATCCGGCAGTTTTCCACAATTGCAAAGAAGGGGTGGAACGAAAAGGCAATTACACTAAGCTTCCACTCAGGAACCCATATCGATGCCCCGTTCCACATGATTGCGAAGGGAAAAAAGCTTGACCAATTCCCTGCTGAAAAGTTCATGGGAAGCGCAGTTGTGATAGACTGCAGGAAAACGAATTCGAAAAACGAAATCGTTTCAGATCTTGGCAAGGTGCGCAGGGGAGATATCGTGCTGCTTTGCACCGGCCACTCCAGAAAAATGCATTCGATAAAATATTTTGATGGCAATCCTGTCGTTGGGTTGCAGATGGCAAAGGAATTATGCAAAAGGGGAGTGAAAATGGCAGGAATCGATTCGTGGACAATTGACAATTCGCCCTATTCAGCGCACAAAATTTTGATGAAAAAGGAAATTTTAATAGCCGAGAATTTGGTGAATCTGGAAAAAATCTGCGGGAAAAGGATATGGTGCGCAATATTGCCCCTCAAAATCAAAGATGCCGACGGCGCTCCTGCAAGGGCCGTTTGCCAGATAAAGTGATTTTTCCGATTCAATTCCCAAATACCCCCCAAAGGCAAATCCCTTCGAAAAAGCAAAGGAATTTATTGAATGCCACATCTTATTGTTGCGTTATGAAAGCAGTAATTTGCGCTATTGTGGCATTCATGGTTTTTGCAGGATGCGTACAAAACGAGCAGCCAGTGCAATTGCTGGATGAAAATTACGCTACAGCCCAAGACGTGAGCGATGTTGTGAATGGAAACAGCCAGTTCGCAATTGACGCCTACAAAAAGCTCAATAGCGAAAATGGGGGCAAAAACATCTTCTTCTCGCCCTACAGCATCTCGAGCGCCCTTGCAATAACATACGAGGGGGCAAGGGGGCAGACAGCGCAGGAAATGCAGCAGGTGCTCGGGCTGCCTGAGGATGAAAATGCAATGCTCGCGGGATTTGCAAAAATATACAACACAATCAACGGCAAGGGTAAATCATACCAGCTCTACACCGCAAATGCCCTCTGGGCGCAGCAGAGCTACAAATTCCTCGACAGCTTCACGTCAGTTTCAAAAAAATATTTCGGCGCGCAGGCAACGAATGTTGATTTCATCAATAAATCCGAGCAGGCAAGGCAGGAAATAAACGGCTGGGTCGAATCTCACACTAACTCAAAAATAAAGGACCTGATGCCCCAAGGAAGCCTTGACCCGCTCACAAGGCTCGTTATCACGAACGCGGTTTATTTCAAGGGCAAATGGAAACTGCAGTTCGAGCCGTCAAAAACTTATGGTGCCGATTTCAAAGTAAGCCCGCAGCAGAGCGTGAAAGTGCAGATGATGCACATGAGCGGGGAGAAATCAAGATTCAATTACCTTGAAAACGATGAACTGCAGATGATCGAATTGCCATACGACGGCAATGGGCTTTTGATGGTCGTGATATTGCCCCTTGAAGGCAAAATGGACGATGTTGATCAGTCTTTGAGCGTTCAAAAGATCGGCGAACTCAAGGCAATGCTCTCAGAACAGGAAGTTGTGGTGAATTTGCCAAAATTCAAATTCAAAACCAAATATTCCATGGCACAAACTCTGGCCGGGATGGGAATGCCAAACGCATTTTCCGACGAGGCGGACTTTTCAGGGATGGACGGAACAAAGGACCTTTATATCAGCAAGGTGATACATCAGGCATTTGTGGAAGTGAACGAGGAAGGGACTGAGGCAGCAGCGGCAACAGCAGTAGTGGACGCAACATCGATCGCGCAGCCACAAAACATCTTCAACGCGAACCGCCCGTTCATTTTCATGATAGAGGAAAAGAGCACCGGAACCATCCTTTTCATGGGAAAAGTCACTGACCCGTCAAAAGCGGATTAACCACACTTTCAAAAGTATGGACAGGCAATTGAAGCCCACCACCCTGATTTTAATACAACCTCAACCTAATTTTAGAATATGGATTTCAAGCAGGCAATGGTTGTGAGGAGTGATTTGCAGATGGGCAAGGGGAAAATTGCCGCGCAATGCTCACACGCATCACTAGAGGCGTACGAAAAGACTTTGCGGCAAAGCCCCCTTTGGGTGGGGGAGTGGAAAGCGCAGGGGCAGGCAAAAATAGTCCTTAAAGTGGGGAGCAAAAAAGAGCTGCTGGAACTATTTGAAAAAGTGAAAAAGGCGATTCCCTCAGCGCTCATAAAGGACGCGGGGCACACGCAGGTCGATACGGGAGAGCCTACATGCATAGGGATCGGCCCTGCGCCTGAAGCTGAAATAAACAGGTTCACAAAAGACCTCAAGCTCTTGTGAAAGAGCAGGCAAAAATCGGAAAAATTATGAATGCAGGAAAATTCACATTCGTCTTACTGGGCATTTCGCTTGCAGCACTGAGCATGGCGATGCTCTCGATGCTTGCGGGCTACCTGGGAATAATGCTCAATGGCGGCCTCTTCAGGGATGCAAGCCCTCTTGGGGTCATAGTGGTATTTGCGATTATCATTTTAGGCGGCGTGTATTTGTTCAACACCGCGGCAAAGATCATCAAGAATGCAATCAACACCAGGTGAAAAAGTGGGGTACCGCGACATGGTGAAGGGGATAATTTCCGACTGCGACATAGTACTTGAAAAACTTGACGCGCGCTTTCCTGAAAAAAGCAGGAACCTTGACATGGAGCAGTACATTGAAAAGGAAAAAAAGGAACTGATAATAGTGATCAACAAATCCGACCTCATCTCAAAAAGGAACGCCGAGCGCATAAAAAACATCCTCGGCGGGCGCACCGTCTTTGTTTCCGCGACAAAAAGGAAAGGGGTTGCAAGGCTGCGGATCGGGATCGGAAAGATTGCGGCAGACAGGCAGGTCAAAATAGCGGTTATCGGCTACCCTAATACGGGAAAGAGCAGCATCATCAACATGCTCAAGGGCAGCAGGGCCGCCCGCACCTCAAGCACTGCAGGCTTTACAAGGGGCAAGCAGTATGTGAGGGTGAGCGGCAGGATGCTCCTCATTGACAGCCCGGGCGTGATACCTTTCAATGAAAATGACGAAATGCTGATGTCCCTTCTCAACGCGAAAAACCCCCAGCACCTAAAGGACCTTGAAGGCACAGGGGTTGAGATGGCAGAATACCTTTTGCGCACCCAGCCGGAAACGCTCCAGAAGCATTACGGGATAGAAAAACGCGACGGGGAGGAGTTCCTTGAAGAGCTTGCAAGGAAAAGGAACAAACTTTTAAAGGGGGCAAGGCCCGACATCAATGCCGCGGCAAGGATTTTCATAGACGATTTCCAGCAGGGAAAAATCGCATTTTCACCTGAAATGCCTTCGCAAAAAAAAGATAAAATACCCAAAAACGGCCAAAATTAGAACTTAATTGATTCTTTTCAACCACAACCTATTTTAATGTCTATAACTCAATTATAACGAGCATTTCAGAAGAAAAGGTCTTACCATGCCACAGACCCGGACAAACCCCAGTATCATTGAAACCATTGATAAAATGGTAAAAGACGGCGAGAGCGAGGAAAAGATACTGAGCACCCTCAAAGACATCGGCATAAGCCCTGACAATGCGCGCAGGCTTCTCATACTCGGGCAGGCAGACGTATTCTCGCTCCTTAAGGGCGAGATAAAAAAGAACATCAAGCAGGAGTTTGAGAGGGAAGAGCCGGAACTGAAAAAAATCACCCATGAAGAGACTTCCGTTTCCCTTGAAGAGGTCAAGCAGCAGATATCAAAGACCATCATGAACGAGGTCAAGGAATACGAGAAGAACCTTGCAAGCCAGAACAAGGCACTATCGGACCAGCTTTTGCAAAGGATTGAAAAGATCAACGAGCTTGAGGAAAAGGCAAAGACTAACCTTGCAAGCCAGAACAAGGCACTGCAGGACCAGATACTTACCAACTTGCGCGAATATGAAAAGAACCTTACAAACCAGAACAATGCCATGCAGCAGCAGCTCAATGCAAGGCTCCAGAAAGTCAGTGAGATGCCGGAAAAGACAAAACAGGAAATATTGAGCCAAAACAAGGCTGTAATTGACCAGCTCAACGCAAGGCTGCAGCGCATAAACGAGATGCCGGAAAAGACAAAACAGGAAATATTAAACCTTAACAGGTCGTATCAGGACCAGCTGAACGCAAAAATAGACAAAATCAGCGACATGCCGGAAAAGCTGCGGCAGGAACTGCTAAGCCAAAACAAGGCAATGCAGGACCAGCTCAATGCAAAAATGCAAAAGCTCAGCGAAGTTCCTGAAAAAACAAGGCAGGAACTGCTAAGCCAAAACAAGGCAATGCAGGACCAGATGATGGCAAAGCTGAGGGAATATGAAAACAACCTGGCAAGCCAGAACAATGCCGTGCAGCAGCTGAGCGCAAGGTCGCAAAAAAGCCCGGACTTGCCGGAAAAGCTGCGGCAGGAACTGCTAAGCCAAAACAAGACCATCCGCGAGCAGATGCTAATGAGCCTTCGCGAATATGAAAAAAGCCTTGCAAGCCAGAACAAGGCATTGCAAGACCAGCTCAATGCAAAGATCCATGACCTGGGTGATATGCCCGACAGGAACAGGCAGGGCCTATTGAGCCAGAGCAAGACATTCCAGGACCAGATAAATGCAAGGCTGCAAAAGATCAATGAAATGGAAGAGAAGGTCCACCGCGAGGTCTGGTCGCAAAACAAGGCATATCAGGAACAGATAAATTCGCGCATACAAGACATCATGGAACTTGAGGAAAAGAACCAGAAAAAGCTCAACGAGATGGGCGATAACGTGAGGAAGGTCCAGTCTGACTTCACGGAAGTTGGCCTTAAGGGGGTTGGCAGCAGGAACAAGGCGATAAGCTATGCAGTCGTCATTTTAGGGGTAATATTTGGCATCGGGACACTTTATGTATTCTTCATTAACATGCAGCAGTCATTTACCACTTACAACCTGATTGTAATGACAGTGATGGCAATCATCACGATTACGCTGCTTGTGATAGGGACGCTGCTGTAAGTGCAATAATGAGTAATTAACCAGTTTGCATGACTGTAACCAATTCCATGGAAAAAAGATGGATTAGAGCTATTCCCGCTCGACGATAGCCAGATCTGAAATCAACCCTTAAGCCTGCCGCCGGCATAGGCCATTGGGGCATGTCCCATAGAACAATAATGAGATAGGGGCGGAGCCCCTA
>DUGC01000110.1 GCA_013331625.1 Candidatus Iainarchaeum sp.
CTATCAGGGCGCTAAGGGGGTGCTGCTCGCCGCACGTGAACACTTCAGTTGCAACATACGTTGCAGATCCGTCAAGTACCTGCCCTGCCACTACAAGCATATTGAGCCTGTCTGTGAAAAATCCCCTGTACTTTAGCTCCACAATGGCTTTTGTGGCAAATGTGATGGCTGCAGCGGCCGCAAGGACGGCAAGGAAGCCTGCCCATTCCCCAAAGATTGTAAATTCATATATTACAACGGGGGCGGCTGCAAGAATGCCGGTTGCGCCAAAGTACCGATAGAACGAATTTTCATCCCTTGCAAGCTTTCCTGCAAGTGCAATTCCACCAAGCGCAAGTGCTGCCGTGAGGAACCAGATCCCTGGCGTAAAAGTGTAAAAAGAGTAAGTGAACGGGTTGCAGGTCTTTTCAAATATGCCGATGTCATTCAGGACGCGGAAAGCAGAGCCAAATATTACATAAGGGAGAAGCGAGAGCATGAATCGGAAGTTCATTTTCACATTGCTTCGCCTGAGGAAGGGGTATATGACAAATACCGAGACCAGGATGAGAATGGCGGCATATGTTGCGGTATTGACGAGGTTGTAGCCGCGTACCGAAGGGTCGAGGATGGGGCGGCAGAAAAATTCGTAAATTATCTCACTTACCATCGATTTATATTTGTTGCAAAGTTTAAATAAGTGTATGCAAAAACTGGGTGATGGCATTGAACTAGGATCGGGGCAGGCGCAGCTGTGCCATGGGATCCTTATGAAAAATGCCCTTTTGGACGCTGGCAGGAGCGTGCTGCGCGCCAAAGGGAAGGTGGTATTCCCCACAAAAAAGCTCACTGCAAAGCAGCTCTCAGGCATAAGGAAAACCTGCCCGGGCGCAAGGGCAGTGAGGCGCAAATTTGAACTGCGCAATGAAAAGCCCCATAGCCTGCGTGAGGCTTTGCAGGATAAGCTCCCTGCAAAAGAGCTTGCGATCCTGCCGAGCTCTTATGATTCTTTGGGTGATGCAGTAATCCTTGAGCTGCCTGACGGACTGGCTGGCAGGGCAAAAGTAATTGCGGATGCGTTGCTGGAAATCAGCAAGCCAACCAAATCCGTGTTTATTAAAACCGGCGCGCATTCAGGCCTTTTCAGGGCGGAGCCTGTTGAGTTTGTGGCCGGCGAAAAAAAGAAGTTTGCAACCTATAAAGAGCACGGGTGCGCTTTCCGCATAAGCCTTGGGAAGGTGTTTTTTTCCCCGCGCCTCTCGACCGAGCGGAAAAGGATAGCATCGCAAATTAAGGAGGGTGAAGTGGTTGCGGCGCTTTTTGCAGGGGTGGGGCCGTTCCCGATAGTTTTTGCAAAAAATTCCAAAATGGCCAAGGCAATAGCAATTGAGCTGAACCCTGTTGCAGTTGAGGACATGGCCTTTAACATACGCGAGAATAAGGCGGAAGGGAAAGTCATTCCTGTCCTTGGGGATGTTAATGAATTATCTTCGCGCTATGAAGGGCTGTGCGATCGTGCCGTGATGCCCCTTCCAAAGGGCGGGGAGGATTTCCTTGAAAGCGCGATCAGGTACATTAACCCAAAGGGCGGCATTGTGCACTACTACCAGTTCGTTGCGCGCGAAAACCCCTTTGAAATCCCGCGCAGGCAGATTGCCGCTGCATGCATGAAAATGGGGCGCGATTTCAAGGTATTGCTTGAACGCAAAGTTCGTGAATATTCCCCTGACATTATTCAGGTCGTGGTTGATTTTGAGGTCTGGGGAAAATAGTTGAATTGCCGGATTTTTCGAATTTTTTCGTTTTGTTGGAATTGTGCTACCCCCCCATATATTTGTCGTTGCGGGAGCATTTGCACTTTGCAGGGCGGTATTATTAATAAAGGGTTTACCCACTTTTCTTTAGTTTACAAGGGTATTATTGATGAATTTGGTTCTTCTGGGCCCGCCTGGGACGGGAAAAGGCACTATTGCAAAATTCATTGAGGTGCGCTTTGGCACTGACCACATTTCAACAGGCGACCTTTTGCGGCAGGAAGTTGCGGAAAAAACGCAGGCCGGAAAGCATATTGAGCCTATGATGAATTCGGGCCAGCTTGTTGAAGATGGCCTTGTGCTAAGGATTTTGCGCAAAAAGCTCGGTTCGCTCAAAGGGAAATCCTTTGTGCTCGATGGCTTTCCGCGAAACATCAACCAGGGGAAGCTGCTTGAAAAGCTGCTCTCTGACATGTGCCTTGAGCTTGACTTGGTTCTGGAGATCGATTCCCCCCAAGACATCATTGTAAAAAGGCTTTCAGCCCGCAGGCAATGCGTGAAATGCATGCGGATTTACGGCCTTGATGTGCCTTCGACAGTGCCGGGTATTTGTGATGATTGCGGTTCCCCTACGGTATTGCGCAAAGATGACGAGCCGCAGGTTGTGCGCGAAAGGCTGCGGCTATATGGATCAATCACAAAGCCGCTCAGTGAATTTTACCAAAAGAAGGGCCTCATCAGGAGAATTGACGGCAACCGCTCTTTGCAGGAAATTTTTGGCGAAGTGGAAAAAGTCCTGAGTGTTTATGCGTAAAGGGTGTTTTTTGTGCCGCGTGTCGTGATTGTTGGTTCAGTTGCCCTTGATGATGTGCAGACTCCTTTTGGAAAAGTGGAGAATGCCCTTGGCGGCTCTGCTGTGTATGCCGGCATTGCATGCTCCCTTTTTTCAAAGCCAGGCATAGTGGGTGTCATAGGCTCGGATTTCCCCAAAAAATACCTCGATCTGCTTGCAGCGTGCGGAATAGACCTCACAGGCCTTGAAACTGACAGCGCAGGCAAGACATTCCACTGGGCAGGCCGGTATGGCCTTGACCTCAATTCTGCAAACACCCTCTCGACACAGCTCAATGTGTTTGAAAATTTCACGCCCAAGCTGCCGGATTCCTATAGGTCTGCGGACTTTTTGTTTTTAGGAAACATTGACCCCGGGCTCCAGCTTGATGTTTTGAAAAAAATGGAAAAAAGGCCCAAGCTTGTTGTCGCTGACACCATGAACCTTTGGATATCCACCATGCGCGAGAAGGTTCTCGAGGTGGTAAAAGAGGTCGACATCTGCCTTATGAATGATGCCGAGGCAAGGCAGCTTTTCAGAACGCCCAGCATTGTGGGCGCGGCAAGGCAGATACTTGCGCTCGATTCCAAAATCGCAATAATAAAAAAAGGGGAGCATGGGGCAGTGATGTTTGGCAAGGGCATCCATTTTGCATGTCCGGGCTACCCGCTTGAAAATGTGCTCGACCCCACAGGATCGGGGGACTGCTTTGGGGGAACGCTTATAGGCTATATTGCAAAGACAAATGATTTATCCTTAAAGAACATGCGGAAGGCAGTCGTTTATGCATCTTCGGTTGCATCATTCAATGCTGAAGGATTTTCGGTTGAAAAGGTGAGCAGCATTTCCAAAAAGGATATTGATATGCGTTATCGCGAATTTGGCAGATTCGTGAAGTTTTAAAACAGTAATGCCCACTTATTGAACGATGCCCCAAGCCCCTTCTGTGCAAAAACGCCCATTATCCCAGGAGAGCCAAAATCCTGATGATGCAAGGATGCGCCGCATTGTAGAAAGGATGCTTTTGATACTGCTGCTTTTTGCCGTGCTTTTTTTCCTCATGGTCGCGGCTGCGGTTTCAATGTTTGGAGTATAGGAACGTTTTTAAAGAACTTCCAAAACCTATTCTTAGGTTTGGATGGTTTACGCGGTAAAAGACATTAAACTTGCTGAGCAGGGAATGGCGCAGCTTGAGTGGGCGCAGGCGCAGATGGGCGCTTTGCTCGAAGTGAAAAAGCGCTTTGCCAGGGAAAAGCCGCTCAAAGGCGAGCGGATAGGGATGGCGCTGCATGTCACTAAGGAAACGGGCATTCTGGTGCGCACCCTTGTTGCCGGCGGCGCGAAAGTTGCCATCACGGGCTGCAACCCATTGAGTACGCAAGACGATGTCGCCGCAGCACTTGCCGCGGAGGGCGTTGATGTTTTTGCAAAAAAAGGCGAGACGCGCGAGGAGTATTATGAATATCTCAATAAGGTGCTTGACACAAATCCCACTGCAACCATTGATGATGGCCTTGACCTTGTCACGCAGATACACACCCAAAGGCAGGATCTGCTAAAAGAGCTCAAAGTCGGGACTGAGGAAACAACGACAGGGGTAATAAGGCTTCGGGCAATGGAGAGGGACAAGGAACTCAAGTACCCTGTCATTGCGGTCAATGACAACAAGACAAAGCACCTATTTGACAATTTTTACGGCACCGGCCAGAGCACTATGGACGGGATTTTAAGGGCCACCAATATCCTATTTGCCGGAAAAAGTGTTGTGGTGGTTGGTTATGGAGACTGCGGCAGGGGGGTTAGCGAAAAGGCACGCGGCCTTGGGGGCAATGTGATAGTTTGTGAAGTGGACCCGGTGCGCGCGCTGCAGGCCAAAATGGATGGCTATCTCGTGATGCCTTTGCAAAAGGCGTTGCCTTTGGGCGATGTCTTTGTTACGGTGACAGGAAACAAGCATGCGATTCCAAGGGGTGCATTCAGGCATATGAAAAGCGGGGCCATACTTGCAAATTCAGGGCACTTTGATGTGGAAATTGATGTGGCAGCGCTTGAAAAAATGTCGGTGCGCAAAAAAAGGATGCGATGGCAGCTTGATGAGTACACTTTGAGGAACGGGAAAAAGCTTTATTTGTGTGCCGAAGGAAGGCTGGTAAACCTTGGCGCTGCAGAGGGGCACCCGTCCACTGTGATGTCGCTTAGCTTTTGCGGGCAGGCGCTCGCGCTCGAATACGGGCTAAAGCACAGGCTTGAAGCAGGGTTGCATGTGCTGCCCGATTCAGTTGACAGGCACATCGCAAGGCTGCAGCTGCATGCAATGGGCATCCAGATTGACCGTCTCACAAAAGAGCAGGAAAAGTACCTCAATTCGTGGAAAGAGGGGACCTGACTTTAATTAAAAATATTGGATCCAGTTCCGGATTTAATCCCTTTTGGATTTTCTTTTGTTCTTTTGCATTTCTTCCCCGAGCCTATTTTCATAATGTGGCATTAGAATGTTTGGATTTTGTGCAGTTTCCCATCTGCCTAACCGGGATATCAATTTATAGCCGATATGAAGATTTTTTGTTGTGAATATAAGTGAATTGCCGCCCCTAAGCAAATCCGCCTTTATTGTGCCAAGCCAGGGGGTTTGTCCGGTTTCCCTGAAGATCCTATGCCCCAGATCGACAAGTTCGATTTTTGCCCCATCTAATTTTGTTTCTGAAAGGGTTCGTGCGATTGTGTGGTAAACAGGGATGTTTAAACGGCATCGGGGGCACTCGCGGTGGCAGTCCGTGGTGCCATTCAACCATTTGTGCATAATGGTCGGCCATATTTCTGCTTCACCCATGCTTTGCCGCAAGCTGCTTATTAGGCATATTTATGCCGGGATTGGCCAGCATGAACTCCTCTATTTTGTGGGCAAGGGGGTTTTCGGGTGAAAAAGCCTTTCAGGAGGCTTCCTTTTAGTAAATGCCATTGTACGCTTTCGTAATGTTCCCATAACGTAGTAATTTCCCTTTTATCTTTAAACTAATTTATACATAAAAATCCCATCAAAACCCATATATACCCTCTATCCCTTATTTGCTTTATGAAAATCGAAGATGATGACCTTGCCTCTTTTGCGGATCCAGCGCAGGGTGCATCGATCGTGCAGCTCCCTGAAAGCGTTGACCTTGTCGACCTCATAGAGCAGCCCGCATGGAAAACCATACTTATCGAGCTTGTACGCTCAGAGCGCATGGACCCCTGGAGCATTGACATAGCCGAGCTTGCTGGAAAATACCTTGCAAAGATCAATTCGCTTTCGGGAACTGACTTGCGATTGCCGGCAAATGCCATTTTGGCCTCCGCAATTTTGCTCAAGTTCAAGTCAAATGTGCTGCGCATCAGTGAAATTGAGGATGAGGATGAGTTTTTGGAAAAGCAAAAGGAGCTGAGCCCACAGGAGCGCGCGGAATTTGAGGCAATGCTCCCTGACCTGAAAAACATCCGCAAGATAAAGGAAGGGAAGGTTTCGCTTGACGAGCTGGTTGCAAGCATTGAGCGGATGCTTCAAACATCAAAAAAGACGCAGGATAAGTCGATCCTGCGCGAGCGTGCCAAATTTGTACTGCCCGCAAGTGATTTTGACATTGAAAAGGCAATGGAAAAGGTTTACAGGTCCATTTCAAAAAAAGCCGATTCGCAAGGGCTCGTGCTCTTTTCGCGCCTCATAAGCGAGGGCGATACGNNGAGATATTTCTCTCAGTGAATGAAAAGAAGGATTCCTGAATACTTGCTGCCATAATTGCGGTTTTCGGCCAAACCATTAGCGGCTACGTGAGATGCAAAAGTTTATCTTATCGGAAAACCTATTTTTTTCATGCGCCCAAAGCCAGGAAGTCACAAAACCGGCAATTCGGGCCGTAGGAAATTTTTTAGAGGGAAGCGTTCAGCAACTCAAAGCATGGCGCTTGAACAAAAATTCATGCAGGCCCAAAATGACAGGGTTGGTTTTTTATTGGTCGAGAGTATTTTGGGTGGGATGAAGAGAAGGGTGGATACAAAATTCCCATTCAGAGATTTTCTTCAATTTCAAGGAGGCGGCATACGCACTCTAAACCAAATACTAGAAAATTCAAGAGTACCGCCGATTACAGAAGAGGAAATGCTTACACTATTCAAGCAAATGTGGAAGAAACAGTGGAACGAAGAGTACGATGAAAAAACTCACGGCCAGCGCAAACTGCCTTTCTGAAAAGCCATTATGGTATTTTTCCATTATAGTTTTCAATATCAGTAAACCGCGTCAAATCGCCAGGTTCTTCATGTGCATTATTTGAGAGTTTAAGCGAGACTAAACAAGAACAGCCCTTATTTGGTGAATATTCCTGAGCCTGAATGGGCAAAACGGCAATGGCAACGGGGAAGCAAAGGAAGGTAAAGAAGATATTGAAAATTGACTGTGCGATTTTTTGGCAAAATGCAATTCGTTAAATTATTAAATATCCTGCGGCATATTTCGTTCACATGTCATTTTTCGGGATTGGCTCTGGCAGCATGGACCTGCGGCTAAACAAGAATTCTTTTTATCCAAAGGAATCCATTGAGGGTACCGCCACAATGCACTTAAATGGCGAAGTGAAAGCGCGCGGCATTGCCGCGAGGTTTTGGGCGGAAAGGACTGAGAGCAGGTACCGTAACGGGCGCAGCGGGAGCCATACAGTAATACNNCGTACCCTTTCAGCTTCACTGTCCCCGATGGCATCCTTGCAGCCCCGGTCAGCGGGCAGGGAGTGATAAACGGGCTGATGAACACGTTCAGGAGCTGGGGCAACAATAATGTCCGCTGGAAAATTGAAGTGAAGCTTGACATTCCGATGGCTTTTGACATTTCAAAAACGCAGGCAATATCTGTTTTTCCGCCACCCGCCTCAATGGCAAGTGCAATGCGGAACTAGCCTGCGCTGGCAGGTTATCTGAAAAGAATGCAGGCGGCAGGAAAAACCCCCGAAGAAATTAAAATTTCCGTTTCAACCGGCAGACTGCGTGCAAGGGCTGATGGATGGATCGGTGAAACGCGTAAGCAACTGGCAGAAAAAGTCCGAAATAATTTCCCTTTTAATCGAACGTTTCGCTTTAGGCGCCGCCCGCGCTGAAAATGCCAATGTTTTTATTCAA
>DUGC01000022.1 GCA_013331625.1 Candidatus Iainarchaeum sp.
CCGCTTCCACAGGAAAGGCCGGCAGCCCCAAGGCAGGCGGCAGCCGCGGCTATAAATGCGCCGGTAAAATCCGTCCTGCCGCTTACACAGGATGCGCCAAAGAATGGATTGCCGGTTGCGCCAAAGGAAAAAGGCACAAAATCAATGCAGGAAAAAAAGCCCCTGCTGCAGGCAATAATGCAGGCCCTCAGGCATCCTGCCCCGCAGATGCCCGAACTTGCGCAAAAGCGCAGCGGGCAATCTTTCGTCCCATTGGGAATATTTTTCAAAAAGCATAGCACAGTGCCTCAAGCCAGAAAGTTTGAATTTCGGGAAAACGCGGGGCAGGGGGCAAAACCAAAGCAAGAAATGCCACTTACTGCCCCGCCCATGCCGGAAAAAACCAGGGCACCGCCAGTGCCTGCAATCCCCGCAACACACCCTGTTCCGGGGGCGATGGTGAATTTACAGTTATCCAAAGAGAAGGGAATCCCTGCAGGAAAGGTAACATTGCAGCAGCCTGCACAGGCAAAGGGCATAAAAGAGATGCCTGCGGCAGTGCCTAAAGGGCCGCCGGCACAAGCAAGTGCAATAGAGCCACTTTCACAGCTCGCTGCGCAGATTATGCAGCAGGCAAAAGCGCCACGGCAGGAAGCTGCAAAAGGGCAGGCGGCAAAGCCACTAACTGTAAATGCGGCGCAGGCAAGGCCCGTTACCCTGCCCAAGAGGGCAGTTTTGTCAAATGCGCGCTGGGGATTTTCCCCAATTTCGCCAAGGGGGCAGAAAACCATGCGCTTCAATCCCACTGGCATAAAGCAGCAGGGGCCCGGAATGATAGGCTGGGCTTTCACAAGGCCGCAAGTGCCCGGCATTGGCAGCGGCGCGCAGGAGCTTTCAAAACCCCTTGAAGACGATTTTGCATTTTCGCAGCAAAAGGACAGGAAATCAGTTGACGACATAATACGCAAAATCGGCAGGATGGCAGCAGCGCGCAGGTCTGATAATATCATCAGCGAATCAGAGATGCGTGAGGCAAGCGAGGAGTCAAAGGAATTCATAAGGCAAAGCCTGATTGAGAAATTGCGCAGCATTGATGAAAAGAAACAAAAGCCAAATGATGCAGGGAATGCATTGCCCAAATCAGCAAAGCTGCTAAAAGAGTTACTTAGGGGTGAGTGAAAAATGGAACAGGAAATACCAAGGAGATTGCGAAGGTTTTACCGCGAAGACGGGTCGCAGGAAAAGCCAACCGAGCAGCAGGTAAAAGAGAGGAGCACAGAGATTGCCCTAAGACATGTGGACGAGTTCCACAAGGTGCATTCCCGCTACCCCAAAAAAGATGAGCTTGAGGAGGTCAGCCAGAATGTTTTTGAGCAGCTGAAAAAAGAGCTGGAATCCGGCCCTGAGAGCAGTGAAATAGACCTTGGAAAACTCAAGGAGGAAAAGACCCTGCTCGAGCAAAGGAAGGAGCGCAGGGGCAGGCATGCGCGTGAGGCTGCAAAGGGGCAAAAGGCCCAAAAGCAGGCTGCCGCGGAAAATGAGGGCGGAAAAAAGCGGGATAATAAAATTGAGGGTGAAAGCGATAGCATTATCGAGGATGAAAAGGATGACGGGCAGGATGAAGCCGCTGAAGAGAGTGAAACTGAAGAGAGTGAAACTGATGAGAATGTTGAAGATGTGAAAATAAGTGAAATCCCTCAAGATGAACTGGCAGGCCTTGGGGAGGGTGAGAGCGGGAATGCAAGGCAGATCACGCAGATGGATGAGCTCTCAAGCCTTGAGGACGAGCTTTCCGGTTCAGATGATTCTGACATGGTGGAAAAGGAGATGGAAAGCGAGATAAACAAATGCCCAAGGTGCGCAACCACTACAAAGGAATTCATCTACTGCCCAAGCTGCGGGGATGCATTCTGCAACCATTGCGCCAAGGCAGTTGAGCCGCAGGCCCAGTCGGTCAGATATACGTGCCCTTCGTGCGGGAATATGTTCAGGAAGGCCAGATGAAAGGGAATGAGGCAAAGAATGCATCCCCCCCAAACAATGATATTGCCAAAGCTTATCAGGAATGAATAATTCGGCATTAGTTTTGCCCCCCTCACTGCACGCTTATGCAGTTCCATGCGGACGGGCTTTTGTAGGGGAATAATTCAGCGGGGCGCTCATCTGTCTTGTCAAGCCATATTGCATCCCAGAGTATCAGGTCGGCCTGCGCCCTGAAATCCCCTGTCTTGTCAAATGTCTTGTTTGCAGATTCCCTCACAAGCTTTATTGATGAGGATGCCTGCGAAGTCGGCCCCACGTTGGTCACGAGCCTTGTGACCTTTGCCATCAGCTCATCATAGCCGATGTCTTGCAATAGCGCATCAGATCCGCTGTCATCTGCGCCCACCGAGCAGAAAAAATCCAGGTGCGAATCGTCCTGCGGGCTTGATGGGTCGTCTTTCACGCTTTTGTAGATATAGAACTTCCCTTTTTCGCTGCTCGCGGGCTTTAAGCTTGCTGAATACGGAACTTTCTCAAACTCAGTGAGGTGGAGATAGATAAAAACGAATTTTTTCTGGTCCGGGATTGTGATATAGAACATATAATCGGTGGTGTCCTGTATCGGGCTTAGTATTGAGGAAATTGCCCTGCCAAGCACCTTCCTCTCATCCCCGCCAATCACGCCATCATCGGAATAATCTTCCTTAATGAGGGCGAGCAGGAAGTCCACCTCGCCATCCTGCACCTGGGCGAGGGTATCGCGCGGAATTGAGCTGTAAAGTATCACTTTTAGGGCATTTGTCGCAAAAGCCTTGTTGTACTCATCGCTGATCTGCTCGCGCACGCTGTCCCCGTACGTGTTCGCAAAGCCGAAAAGGAACACCGAAAGGAAAGTGACTATGAGTATGAAATACATTGCGTCAGTGACGGCTGCCTGCCCCCCCATTGCCTTGCAGCCAGCAGGATGGAGGGCGACTTCGGGGCTGCACAGATTGGCATTTCCCCTCCCCTTTATTGCCATGCAACCACCACCAGATGGAGGGGCTTTACGACCTTGTCATCCTCGGCTACGATTGGGTATAGGCGCGAGACAAGCTTTGTTCCGCTGGCCTGCTGGACAGTGATGTAATCTGAAATTGCCGCAGGGGTATGCACCGAGGGCGGGGATGTGTTTGAGCATATGTATTCAAGGTTCCCGCTGTCACGGAATGCCTCGATATCAAAAATATTGCCGACCTTTTTCCCTTCGACGGCATCTGAGGTGATCATTGCAACATACCTGAGCTTTACAGTGCCAATCTCATTGCACAGCTCATTGAATTTGTCATGGCTGTATATATAGCTGTTGGACTGCAGCACGCGCGCGATCCTCATGAGGTCTATGTCAGTCTTAAACTCGGTATTGCGCTGGTCAAAAGCATTGAAAGTGATGGTGAAGGTTGAAAAGAAAATGACAAGCCCCAAAAGGACAGGGATTAGGGATGGCAGGTCATCGCCGATCGGGCCGATAAATCCTTTTTCTAGCATTCAAATCCCCCGTCATCATTTGGCGTTTTCGGGTGCACGCTTTCGCCGACCGCGCTCTTATAGCTCTCGCACAGCTTTGAGTTGCAGCCGAAAATATAGACATGGGATTTGCCGTTCACGATCTCCTTGAGGGCCTCAACGGCGTCTGATGGCATCACCGCCTGCGGGTCAAGGATTATTTTTTCCGCTTCCACAAGGTCGGTTGTGGAGCTGTCATAGGAATCCCCGTGGTAATCGGGGGAATATAAATGCAGCTCGGAAGTTGTGCGCAGGCTGTCTGCTGCTATTGCCTTGGGCTGGTATGACGAGTCATCAGACCACTTTTTCATCTCCTCGCGCGGGTAGATGGAAAAAATCAGCACGTTCACAGGGCCGTTCTGCGTTTCAAGCTCCTGCTTTGTGACCTGCGCGACATAGTAAAAGCTGCTGCCGGCAATTGCAAGCTCGCCTGGCATCGGATACGAATCTCCGATGCAGTAATTATCTGAGGTTGCAAGGGAAAAAGCCATCTCGCGCACCCTGCTTGCAAGCTCGCTTGCCTCCTTGACCTTTGCAATGTCCGTGAGGCTGAATGTGAAAAACGCGACGATTGCAAATATTGCCGTGACAAGTATGAGAAGGTTGAGCTTGCTCAGGATGAAATCGAGCATTCATCCCGCCCTCCTGAAAGCGCATATCACGGGGGCGCTGCTGAAAAGGTTCGACTGGCGGATGAGTGTGTACTGGCCGGGAAGTATGCCAGTCTCCGGCTTTTTCCAGTCCGTAATCCCATACCCTTCGGGCTGCTCGAGCATATTGATATTGCACGTGCCCGCATCCACGGAAAAAGATGTAGCCGCAGAGATGCGAAGGCATTTTGACTCGCTGTATTCGGGCGAATAGAAGCGCANNCGCCGGCGTGTCGCTGTCTATTATTGTAAGCTTTGCATCCTCTTCCCTAAAGCACCCCGGCAGCTCGTAGGAAACATTCGCCTTGGACTTGTTTTTCACGACCGCCTCTATTGCAGTCCTCATTTCC
Source organism: Candidatus Iainarchaeum sp. (assembly GCA_013331625.1). Lineage (GTDB taxonomy): Archaea > Iainarchaeota > Iainarchaeia > Iainarchaeales > Iainarchaeaceae > UBA10205 > UBA10205 sp10205u. Next base: position 4,508 of record DUGC01000022.1, read on the forward strand.
TCAAGGCCCTGGTTGACCTTCCCGCGGCACGTCTCTGTGTTGAGCTTGTCGAGCGCATTAAAGCCTATCACGATAACAAAAGTCATTATCACGATTGCAATGAGGAGCTCAAAGGGCGCGGATTCCTGCCCTGACTGGGAGTGCATGAATGCAATACGCAAAAGGAGTATTTAATGATTCTTGGCGGCAAAAAACCAATTGGAAAATATGAGAAATTGTTGCGGGAAAAGGGCGGGTTTTGCCAGCCTTTTCTTTACTTGCTGTTCTTCAGGACAGGCTCATTGTTCACTATTTCCTGGCTCTGCTTGAACATGGGCTTTACAAGCGCGATTATGAGGATTGCCGCAATTATGAAAACAATGAGGAGGTAAACCGAGTTCCACTCGCTTTGGCAGCGCTCATCGGAAAACAAAACTCCAAGGATTGATTCTGAATTGCCCATGAAGGAATTAAATGGAAAAGGAAGTATTAATAGTTACTGGTCGGCAATGACCGAAATGAGGCAATATCGGGTGGTTTCCCCGTTGGGCTCAGGGCAGTTGTCGGTTGACACGCCAAGATCTTCAAGTTCAAGGTCTGAGATGGTGTCATCAAGCTCATTTTTGCGGTCGCATATTACCACAAGCCTCGTCCTTTGGTCAAAACTGCCGGTATATTGCACGATGCGGCCATTAGTATTCTTGAATGCATCCTTGTTTGGCGTGCTATCAGTTATTTTTACACACACCTGGTCAGATGAGAGCGCTTTCGAATTCTCGGCAATTGTCTTGCCGCTCAGCACGGCATTGTTCTTGAAAACCACATTATCAACATATTGCGGCAGCCCAAGGTTATTGATCTGCGACTTGACTGTTTCGGATGCAAGCTCGTTGGGGTTCCTTCCCCCCGGAGTCGGTATTACCTGCAGTGTCTGCAGGAGTATGAGCAAAATCGCGCCTGCGACAACAGCTGCTATGAGGAGCTTGAATACGTCAAAGCCCTGGCCGGCAGAATTCATGTGAACCATTTTGAACCAGTAACCTACATGGATTAAGCCATATATATACCTTTCCTGT
>DUGC01000099.1 GCA_013331625.1 Candidatus Iainarchaeum sp.
CAACTCAAGCACCTACCACGCACACGCGGATTTTAAGCTGATCCTTGACGGCCAGTCATTTGACTTCAATAAAAGCGAATACATGAGCATGCCCTATAGGGAGCTATCGGAAAAAGCGCACATGCATGATTACAACCCCAATGTGCTCCACTTCCACAACAAGGATGCCACCTTGGAGGACTTTTTTTCAAGCATCGGAATGCTTGCCAGCAAGGAGTGCATTGACACGAACACGACAGCTTATTGCGCGGGCAACGGAAAGGAGCTTGCAGTGTATGTGAATGGGGGGAAAAATTCCGCGATGTTTGATTACAGGCCAAAGGACCTCGACAAAATATTAGTATATTATGGCACAGGCGGGCCGGGCGGAGGGGACTTCAACAGCCTCACTAATGAAGCATGCATATACTCAAAGAAGTGCCCGGTACCGGAAGGGTTCGTATTGCCGCAAGAGAGCTGCTCCGGGGCAGAGCCATGCAGGCTTGACAAGGCGCCCTGAAGCAAGCTTTCAATTTGCCAAATCCGGCAGGGAGGAAAAAGAATGATAGCAAAGGGAACAATGGCCCCTGAATTTTTCCTCAAAGACCAGGAAGGCAAAGGGCACAGGCTCTCAGATTACAGGGGCAGGAAAGTTGCGCTCTATTTCTACCCAAAAGACAACACTGCAGGGTGCACCGCTCAGGGGTGCAATATCAGGGACAACTTTGCCTTACTCAAATCAAAAGGCATTGTTGTTTTTGGGGTGAGCAAGGACTCGGTTGGTTCGCATAAAAATTTTGCCGCAAAATACCATTTCAATTTCCCTATCCTGTCCGATGAGAAAGGCGAAGTGATCGGAAAATACGGCGTGTGGAAGGAAAAGAGCATGTGGGGAAAAACCTTCATGGGGGTGCAGCGCGCCACGTTCCTCATTGATGAATCAGGCACAGTTGTGAACGTGATTGAAAAGGCAGATACCGAAAACCACTCAAAGCAGATACTCAAAGGCTTTTTTTTACAAAACAGCCAATAGGCAATGGGCGTGAATTGCCCCGCGGGCAAATGCCCTGCGCCAAAACATTTAAAATGGTCAGGGTGCCAATATTGCAAAAGGAGGAATTGAAAAATGGCCAAGTTCAAGATTATACACCAAAAGGAGCTTTGCATAGGGTGCGGAGCGTGCGCTGCAATAAACCCCGCGGACTGGGTAATGGAAGGGGACAAGTCACATCTGGTCGACTCCCAAAAGGAGAAGGGCGAGAACGGGGAACAGGAATTCAGGTTCATTGACGATTCAAAGTACAAGCAGAACCAGGAAGCGGCCGACGCATGCCCGGTACCGTGCATATTCGTGAAGAAAATCGAGTGATTGAAAAGCAACCGTTTCGGCGGTTGGGANNGAGCGAGAGCTGCCTCCACGGGAGGCAGGCCATAAAATTACGCTTATAATAAAAAAATAGAAAAATTCCCCGGCACTTGCCGGGGCTGGTTTTAATTTACTGCAATTCGAACTGCGCACTGATATCTGCCGTAACCCTCACATCCCCGGGCGTTATCGGGGTCTGTGCAGCATCCATCGCAACAGCCCCTTCCTTTGCATAATTGAGCCTGTTATAGACAGGGGTGTAGCTGTAGCTCTCGCTTGCAGTGTAGAGGTTTGCAATTCCCACGCCAAAGCCTGACGCTATCTTTGCAGCCTTGTCCTTTGCATCAGCTGCCGCCTGCGCCAAAAGCTCCGAGCGCACCTGCGCCTCGCGCTCGCGCGTGAGCGAGAACGTGATGCTGTTTACACGGTTGACTCCTGCGCCAACTGCCGCATCAATTACCTTGCCTGCAGAAGCCAGGTCAGTTAACTTGACTTCAATCACATTTATCGCCCTAAATCCGATGGATTCTGATTTCCTCAAAGTTTCATTCCACTCAAATTCCTCGCTAAGCGCATATGAAGTTGTCTTTATGTTCTCCTCAGGGACGCCTGCTGATTTTAATGCATCCCTTACCTTTGAGGAAAGGTCGGCATTCTGCTGCTGGCTCACAGACGCGCTCTTATCAAGCGTTTCGACGCCAAGGCTTATCTGGGCCTGGTCAGGCTGGTATGTCCTTGTTGCCGAACCCGAAACCGAGATCAGGCGCCTGTCGGGCTGCACGAGCCAGGGCAGCACTGAAGGGTTTGCCGCGAGGGCCTTCTCATTTTGCCCTGCCGGTGCCGATATGAAGACACCGCCTGCCTTTTGCGCGGGCGACACGGCATTGAGCGTCGCGCCACCCACTATCACTGCGGCAAGAACTATCACCGCCAGTACTACATAGTCCTTAATATCCTGCATTGGAATACACCTCGTAAAACAAGTTTTCTGGAAAAATTACTCAGTGAATATATTTAAACGGATCTTGATTATTAGGCAGTGGGCTAAACATGGAAAAATTAATTGGCTAAAGGGGCTAATGAACAAAATATCAGCCCTGGCGGAAAATTTCAGATTTTTTCATAGGTCTTTTGCAAAAGCAATGCGTCCTGCTCGATGTTGGGGCTTTCGCACACCACAACCCCTTTTGCATTGAATTCCTTTAATGCCTGCAGCACCGCAGTGTAATTCATGTCGCTCTCCCCTAAAACAAGGTGGTTCTTTTCCCCCCTTGGCCCGTATGCAATCCCGGAAAGGTGCACGTGCATGTTATCGATGGCTACTTTCCCCAGCTTTTTTTCAATGAGTTCCATTGCGTGGCGGAACTCCCCAATGGTGCTGTACTTCCCGTTTGAGCGCGCATGCAGATGGGAAAAGTCAACCACGGGAAGAACATTATCAAATTCCGAGCTGAGCTCAACAAGCTCTTCAAGCGTGCCGAACTGGTTTGGCTTTCCCGTGGTCTCAGGCCTTATCCAAACCTTGAGGCCAAGGGTTTTCACTTCCTCAAGGACTTTTGCCACTCCGGCTTTCATATTGCCATAAACTTTTGACGGCTCCATCCCCAGATAGAAGCCGGGGTGGAAGCACACGGAGTAACCGCCGCACAAATCGAGCATTTTTGCGCTAAGTAAAATGCGCGCGCGGGATGCGCCGCGCTTTTGCGGCTCTTTAGCATTGAGGTTCACGAAATACGGCGCATGGCACGTGAGCACAACCCCTTCCTTTTCGGCAGCAGCCTTCACGAGCGGGGCTTTTTCCTTTGTGATAAAAACGCTCTGCACAAACTCGAGCTCCATCGCCCCAAGGCCGAGCTTCTTCACTGCCCGTATCCCGTTCTCGGTGTCGCGCGGCTGCGTGCAAGCCGGGATTCCTGCGGTGGCAAAGAGCAGTTTTGAAGGCGCTATCAAAAAATCACCTGCATGTGGATAAGAAGGGTGGCAGAAGTAGATAAATTTATTCACCCCCCATTTGCGGATTATATTTTGAGCGAACAATATACCCGAATGTTTATGAATGATGGGCCGGCATTAGTTATGCGCCATTTACATTAATCCATGGGCTGGCCTCATTTCTCGCTGTTGCACTCTTCACCAAGGACAAACGGTTATGGCTGCNNCAGGCCTGCCGATCCTGTTTGATGCCAAGCTATATTATGCAATCCACCACGAACTATTGCACCCCCTGATTTACGCTCTATTGCTTGGAGTGCTGCTTGCCTTTTTATTGAAAAGACTTGCACAAATGGATTTTGGCAAAACCTTTGCAGTATTTGCCGCAGGTTATGCCCTGCACCCTTTGGCTGGCGTGGTTTTCACGAACTGGCCTGTCAGGCTTTTCTGGCCACTATCCCAAGAGCAGTATTCATGGCCAATACTTGCAGATCAAAACGGGCCGCTTGCAACAATAGTTATTTTGGGGAGCTTTGCCATTATACTAAAAAGCTTCCAAAATGATATTTTCAAAACTTTGCCCCAAAATCATTAGTTACAATAATTCGCCCATCAGCCATCATGAAAAAAAACACAAATGCAAATGGCCCATGCAAAATACCGGATGAGATAGGGGCGGAGCCCCT
>DUGC01000006.1 GCA_013331625.1 Candidatus Iainarchaeum sp.
AGATGGGCAGCAAGGAAGTTATTACTAAGAACATGCTTATAGGAGATGTTGTGAACAAGTACCCCAAATTAGCTCAAACGATGATGGAGCATGGGCTTCATTGCATTGGCTGCCATGTGAACCCGTATGAGAGCATTGAAGCCGGGGCTTTTGGCCATGGGATGGGTAAAGAGACTGTTGAGCAGATGGTTGGGGAGATGAATGAGGCAGTTGCAGGTTTTGAGGAACGTGATATCGTCCTTTCAGAAGCTGCCGTAAAGAAATTTTCTGAGCTAATGGAAAAGGAAGGCAAGGCTGGCTGGGGGCTCAAATTTTCTGTTGAGCCTGGCGGATGCTCAGGGTATAGCTATGCGATGGACTTTGCAAAAGAGCCCGCTGAAAACGAGAAGGTGTTGAGCGAGAAAGGCATGAAGGTTTTTGTTGATAAGAATGTTTTCCCGATGGTAAAAGGCGTGCGTATCGATTTTGTCGACGGGCTATCGGGCGTAGGCTTCAAGATTTCAAACCCCAATGCACAAGGTACCTGCGGATGCGGGAAATCATTCCACTGACTTCAACATAATAGTGCTGACCATGCCGATCCCCCTTGTTCAAAGCAATTCAGGCCCTTCCGCCCAGCCTGCAAACCCGTTTGCAGCCCAAAGGGCCAAAGTTGAAAAGAACCTTGGAAATGTCAAAAAAGCCATTGCAGTGCATTGCGGCAAGGGGGGAGTTGGGAAATCAACTTTTGCAGTGAACCTTGCAGTTGCACTTTCGAAGGGCGGTAAAAAAGTTGGCCTGCTCGATGCCGATGTCGACTGCCCTTCATGCCACGCGTTGATGGGGATGCGCGGGAGGGCCTTGCTGGATGATGAGCAGCGCATAGTGCCGCTTTCTGCCCACAATGTAAAATTTCTTTCTGCCGGCAACATGGTTGATGATGCGAACAGCGCAAATATCATGCGCGGGCCGATAATGTTCAAGCTCATTTCTGACATGCTCTCAAATGCCGCGTGGGGTGGCCTTGATTATCTTGTTATTGACCTTCCTCCCGGCACGGGTGATAACCCGCTCACAATAATGCAGCTCGTGCCGCTCCATGGCATCATAATAGTGACGCAGCCGCAGGAAATTTGCCTCACTGACGCCAAAAAGAGCGCCAACATGGCAAAAAGGATGGGCGTGAAGGTCCTCGGGGTAGTTGAGAACATGTCCGGAAGCGTGTTTAGCGCTGGCGGGGGGGAGCGGGTCGCGGGTCTGTTCGAAGTGCCGTTCCTTGGAAGCATACCGCTCCAGTCAAATATCCGGAAATTTTCAGACAAGGGGATACCGGCAGTGCTTGAGGACGGGAAGCTGCTCGAAAGGTTCAGGAGCATAATAAAAAGCGCACTAGCGTGAGGGATAATATGGATTCAATCACTTTTCTTGGCCTTTCTGCAGGCCTCCTGACCACTGTTTCAGCGGTGCCACAGCTCCTGAAAGCCTGGCGCACGAAGTCGACTGCAGATATTTCACTTGGCGCTGTCGTCCTTTTGGTTTCAGGTGTTGGCCTGTGGCTTTTGTATGGCATTATGATCAATAACTTTCCGCTGATTGCAGCAAATGTCGTAACCCTGATTGTCTGGATCGGGACACTTATCCTCAAGCTGCGTTTCGATGGCACTAATGCGGTTTAAAAATGTTTTAGGTTTTAATTGAGTGAAAATACCTTAAGGTGAAACTGCATTGAAATGATTTTTGCGGATGGAAAAGGCTGAACCATGAAACTGAAAATGAAGCTTGTGCAAAACAGGAAGGAAACCCCCGATACAAGTACCCTCACTTTTGAGTCAGCCCAAAGGCCGCCCTACAAGCCCGGCCAGTTTTTCATGATTGAATTCATAAGGCCTGAAAAGATCCCGAAAAGGTCATACTCTGTCTCATCCTCGCCCACAAGGCAGGGCATACTCGAGCTTACAGTAAAGCAGATGCCGCCNNAAGGCTGGATTTCAAAAATGCTAAATGATGCAAAGCCCGGCGAGGAGTTCATGCTCGATGGGCCTTGGGGGCATTTTACCTTTGATGAGCAGAAGATGGGTGATGTGGTGATGCTTGCGGCAGGCTCGGGGGTTGCCCCGTTCCGCGCCTTTTGCCAATATATCATTGACAAGAAGCTTTCCACAAAAGTGACGCTTGCATACGGCAGCAGGACAGAGAAGGACATCATCTGCAAAAATGATTTGCTTGAATTCCAAAAGAGAATAAAGGGCATGGACCTGATACTTGCCCTGTCGCGCGAGGAGAAGGAAGGGTACCATTTTGGCAGGGTGGATGGCGGGCTTGTGAAAAGCATTGCTGGAAGGAAACCCAACGCATCCTATTTCATCTGCGGCCCGCTGCAGATGGTAAATGATGCCGAGAAAGCGCTGCTCGAAGCCGGCATCCCAAAAGAGCGCGTGAAGACGGAGAAGTACGGTTAGTGCACCATCCGCCTAAATGGTTTTGCATTCGGATTTTTATGATTAATCATTTTCTGGAATAAATGAGAAGGTACATCAGTTCCTTTTGAAAAATGCACACGAACCTTTTTGAAGCCGAGGTAACCGCGCATATTATTTAGCATAGTAACGGATTCTTTGATTTTTTCCGGGCCTACGATAAGGCCTGCACCGTGCATGCTCTCTGGCATTGCGATCTGCGTACGCAGATCTCCGCCCGCAACTATTCTGTTACCTTTGCCTGCCCTGTTAAATGCCATTTCAATCAGCCTATTTACATTTGAAGGGGTGGGCCTGGGCCCGCCTCTTGTCAAGGCTGCCTTCTTTCCGGAAAGCATCAGCCGTACCAATGCTGCTGCCTGCACGGTTACCCTGCTAAACCCGAACCTTGCGGCCAATTGGCTGGTTGGAAACCTGATCGGCCCTGAGTAATTGGCAGGGATATTTCTGATATATTCTTCAATTTCCCTTATCAATCCCTGTTGTAAAAGCGGGCGGACTGCAAGCATTTCTTCCTTTGTATTTGGAATTGGAATTGGCTGTCCGCCACGGGGTGTGGCTGGAATGTCATCAAACATCCATCCTGTGGCGTGATGCTTTCCCAGCCTGACCTGTTCTTTAATGCGCCAGAACTCGCTCCCTGTTGCCATTTGTAATTATGACTGAAAGGTATAATATATTCCTTTCCTCCTGTAATTTTTTCTGAAATCGTTGTGCAGCTTTTGCATGAGTAACGCATATTAACTCTTCTTGCCTTCTAAAATGTTACTGGTTTGCATGGAAAAGCGTGAGGCAAAGCGGGTTATTGAGGCGGCACTGTTCACTTCGCCCGGAGCCGTGGCTATAAGGGAGCTTGCAGGTATCATCAACATCAATGTGGCCGAAACCCGCGTGATCGTAAACGAGCTGATACATGACTATGAGGCAAAGGACACCGCCCTCGAGATCAGGGATGAGGCGCAAGGGATACGGATGACAGTTAAAGAGCGGTATGAAAACCATGTCTCGCACATGGCAGCTTCTCCCGAGTTGCACAAGGGGATAATGAAAACGCTTGCCTATATTGCATACAGGCAGCCTGTAAGGCAGGCCGAAGTGGTTAATTTTCGCAACAGCAAGGCCTATGAGCACATCAAGGTGCTAAAGGAAAAGGGCTTCATACGCAAAGAGAAAAAAGGCATCACGTTTGTCCTTTATACTACTTCAAAATTCCGGGAATATTTCGGGAAGACTGCGGCAGCAACCAACGCAGCGGCGCAGCCTCCTGCGGCAGGTGAAAGAGGCTCTGATGGGGGCAATAATAATATTTTGCAGGATAGTGCTGAAATCAAAAATGAAAATTAATTCCGGTTTTGCTTTTTCCTATTTAGCCCCTAATTAAAGCTCGTCGCCTCTTTGCCGCGCTTTGAGAGCCTTAGCTCGAGCACCCCGTTATTGTAGTTGGTCTTTAGCGTTTCTTCCTTTACGGTGCAGGGAAAGCTCACTTTTTTCAAGAACTTCTTTGAATTGTGGTTTGAAAAGATCATTTCGTTCCCGTTGACCCTGACATCAATGTCGTTGTCCTTTAAGGATGCGGTCTCGACAACCACAAGCACTTCCTTTTCAAAATCTATGACTTCAACAAGTGGCGCCTCGGGCTTTTTTTCTGATGCCTCCTCGCCCTTGAGGACCCCGAATTCATCAATGCGGATATACCCTTTCTCGTCAAGCGAGAGGGAGAAACCCACCTTCAGGGGCTTTGAGAGGTCAATGTCCTTTTCGTCAAAAGAATCGAGTATTTCCGAGATTATTTCCTCAAGGCTTTCATAATCAATGCCGTAATCGTCGGTCTTCCTTTTTCTCCACAAGGCCATGGCCACCACTTTTCCTTTCAGAATAATTTTTTCTGAAATTTCTCTTCTTGCAGGGCATTAATAGTCTGCCACGACTGCCTGACAAATCGCGGCATGATAGTATGATTAGCCAAATAATTCTTTAAAAACCTAATCGTGATTTCATCGTGCGGATAGCCCGAGCCGACATTGCCGAATTCCTCTGAAATTTTTTTTATTTCCGCGTCGCGCTCCACTTTGGCGATGATCGACGAAGCTGATACGATGGGGTAGTTCACATCGGCCTTGTGCTCCGAGATGATTTTGACCGGAAAGGCCACATATTTGCTGATCCGCACCGCAAATTCGCCCATCACGACATCGGGCGAATCGACATAGACCACATTGGGCCTTGTTTCAAGCCCGTTGAGCAGCCTTCCTGCATACATGGCTTCTATTTCATTGAGGCTGCGCCGCGGCATGAGCTCATCAATCTCCTGCGCAGTGATGTGGATCGTGCGGAATTCGGTCACGGCTTTCTTAATCAATGGAAATTGCCTTTCGCGCTCGGCCACTGAGAGCAGCTTTGAGTCCCTCACCCCGATCTCAACGAGCTTTTCCTCATCTTTCTTGTCAATGACGCAAACGCCAAGGACCAGCGGCCCAATGCAAGGCCCCCTTCCAGCCTCATCGATTCCCGCAATCAGCATGAAAGGAAAAGAGGCGATGATAAAATAAACAGGAGGGGGCGTGAAAAATTGATTAAGTGAACCAATTCAAAATTTTATTCAATTAATAAATT
>DUGC01000082.1 GCA_013331625.1 Candidatus Iainarchaeum sp.
TCCAAAAAAGGGGTTCACTCCATAACATTAAAGGAGCTGAAAACGCTTCTGGAGAATCTATATGTGGCTGCGTGAATTTTGAACATATTTTCCATACCTATCTGCTTTGCAAATTTCATGTCAGCGTTAGATAATTCTATGCTTCGATTATCATCCATCATGTCGTGTGTTTTTACCTGCTTGCGGGAATTCATAGCGAGGCGGTAAACTAATTCCCTTGCATTGTCCGCAATACCGGCAAGTTCAGCAATAGCCATTATGGCTAACGGGGCGCAGTATTTGTCCTGCATCATAATATGCCGGTTATCAGTATCTGTCCTTTCACCTGATTCCAGGTTCTTCTTGGAGACTGGAAATTTTTCTTGCAGTTCTCTTGCATATTCAGAAAGCGCATTTTGCGCACTTTGTGCAGTGAACTGCTGTTTTTTATTCGTAAACCATTTAAATGTCCTTATTTTTGCAAGTCCAGCCCTAACTGCCCTTGGCGGTATGTGCATGGAAAAAATAATCCTTCAAGCTATTTATTTCTATCTGAACAGCGACGCCACAAGGGGAAACCCTATGATAACCCCGATCGTTGCCCCGAGGTTTGCGAGCGCGACAACGAGCAGGATGCGCGTTACCTGATTTGACGTGAAATCGCCTAGCGAATTGAGGTTTGCAAGGTCCTCAAAGTCCTTGACTTTGGGATTGCGCACCTTGGCTTCCACGTATCCTGCCACCCATCCTGCCGCGAGCAGGGGGTGAAGGGTGGTGAATGGGGCTGCAAGGAATGCAGCAAGGATTGAGAGCGGGTGGCCCCGCGCTAGGAGGGTTCCAAGGGCTGCGAGCGCGCCAGTTGACAAGAACCAGTACCCGATCGCGGTGACCGTGACGCCACCCCCTTTCATGAAAAAAAGCGCGCCGAGCAGCACGATGAAAATGACAGGTATTGCGTATGTGACAATTTTCATGTAATCGGCGCCCTTTGGGACCGTGGATATTTTTGTGATATCAACATCCTTGCCAATTGCCTGCAATACCCCCTCAATGTGGCCGGCCCCGACAACTGCAAGAATCTTTTTTCCGGGCGAGTGCATTATGCTGCTTGCAATATATGAGTCCCTCTCATCAACGAGCACGGCCTTAACAGCAGGCATTTCCCTTCCAAGCTGCTGCATCAGCTCGTTCATCACGTCCTTTTGCTTGAGCTTTTCAATCCCCTCTGCAGTGATTGCCGCGCCTTCGCCGGAAAAAAATCCGGAAAAAACAGACGAGAGGAGCTTGAGCTTTTCAAACAGCGTCATGCGCTGCATGGCCCTTCCCAAAGTGACGTTCACGTCGCGGTCAAGGAGCATTATCGGCAAATTTTTTTCCTTTGAGATCCTTATCGCTTCCATCATTTCCATCCCCGGCTTTTGGCCGATCTTCTGGCCAAGGGAGCGCTGCAGGTTTGAGAGAAGGAGCGTTAGCAGGAACAGGTGTGTCTGGCCGCTTGAGATGACCTTGCTGATGTCAGTGTTCTGCCACTTGTTGCCCTGCTCAAGCTGCGCGAGCCTGCTCGGGTCAAGTTCCACGCCCACAATGTCGGGCTTTTCCTCCTCGATTGCGCGGGTCACTTCCTCAACGCTCTCTCCTGAGATATGTGCTGTGCCCAAAAGCAGTATTTCCTTTCCGCCAAAATTAACGCGTTCAATTGCCATCGTGTAAAAATTGGGGCTGTTGTGTTTTAAAAATGGGGCTATTCAAATGGGGCGCAGCAGCTCCATCCAGTCCCGGATTGTTGGCTTTTTGAGGGAAAAAATCGCAAGTTTTATTAAATTTCGATGCTTATTTGGTACATGCGTATTTTGTTTGCGGTTTTTGCGTTGCTTTTTTGCCCGCTTGTTCCCGCGCTTTCAGTTGAAGCCCCCATTGCAGTCCCGCAATCAATTTCGTGGAGCTTTAGCGTAATTCTTGACCCAACGGACTCTTGGGCAAAAACGTCAGTGAAAATTGACGGTATCCAGCTATTGGAAGCTTACTCCAACGGAACGATTGTATCCGATCCCTTCAACGGCCAGTTCGTGCTCAAATCGTTCCTTTACGATTCAGACCCCAAGTCGACTGGCGGGCTTGTGCTATATGTCTCGCATCTGGGCGTCCCTAAAGGGGTGCATGTAATTTCGGCAAGCTCTGAATCCGGCTCTGATGAGGAAACATTAAGTGCTTTTGTTGCACTCCCCGACGATTACCGCAAGGAAGCGGACACAAAGATAGCGGGCCTTGAGCAGGCCACGAAAAACCAGCTGGCAGACAGCAATGCGTTCTGGAAAAACCTCAAGGACATGAACACAAGCGTTTCTTCCATTGGGAGGACAATTGCCGACCAGAACAGATTCGTGAAAACAAAATTCAGCTCGCTTGAGGAATGGGTGGCTTCGCTCGACCTCAACCAGACGCGCACGGATGCTGCGATCGCGCTGCGCGAGCAGTCAGCGCAAAAGGCGAGGGTGTCAGGCTTTGTCGGCATTGCATCATCAATGGCTGCCCCCGTGGTGATGGGCATTATAGTGATCGCGCTTCTTATAGGCGCGCTGTTT
>DUGC01000010.1 GCA_013331625.1 Candidatus Iainarchaeum sp.
GAAGTGGAAAAAGAAGAAGATGCGCCGCAAGAAGCGCAAGAAGCGCTACATGCGCCAGCGCGCCAAGTAAACGTGCCAGATTTTATATATGTTCCGCCTTTTTAGCCTCGCATGGCCATAGCCATGGCGGTCTTTGGGCTTTTCAGCAGGAACTGTTGATTTTTATTTGCATCTTATCCAATATTTTAATGCTGGTTTCCGTAGTAATTGCCGCATTGAATGAGGAGGATTATATAGGCAAGGCCCTTGAAACATTGCGGCAGCAAAAGACCACCCATGAATTTGAAATTATCGTGGGTGATGGCTACAGCACTGACCGTACCGTGGAAATTGCAAAAAGCTACGGCGCACGGGTTGTGCGTGAAAAGCGCCGCTCCGCTGCCTGGGAGAGGCAGGCGGGAGCCAGGGCTGCAAAAGGCGATATCATTGCTTTCACGGATGCCGATGCGCAGCTGCCTGCGCACTGGGTGCAGTCGATAGCCGCTTTTTTCGAGTCAAACCCCAAGGCTGCGATGGCCTACGGGCCTGTTTATTTTTCAGACGCATCAAGCATTGAGAGGGCAATGAGCCAGTTTGTCATGGATTCATGCCTTTTTGCATGCTCCTGTGCCGGCCTCCATAACCCTGTGGGCTCTAACATGGCCCTGAGAAGGGATGCATTTGAGAAGGCCAAAGGGTTTGACACGCGCCTTGTGACGGCCGAGGAACTCGATCTTGCAAAGCGCATTGCGCACTTCGGGCAGGTCAGGTACCATACCGGCCTTTATGTGAGTGTTTCCGCGCGGCGCGTGAAGAAATGGGGCTACATGTATTATTCTGCCTTCCATATTGCAAATGCGCTGCGCTTCCACCTTACGGGAAAATCGCAAAAAGAGTATATTCCAGTGAGATGAGGTTTTGGTGGGAATTTGAGGGTTGCATTTTTTTCCGATAGTTACCTGCCGCAGGTCAACGGCGTTGTCACGCAGATCAGGAACCTTTCGGCAAAGCTTGTTGAAATGGGCCATGAAGTGATCGTGGTTGCACCCTCGCCGGATGCGCACTTCAGGATAATGGAGGAAGGCGCGGTAAGCGCATATCTCCTCCCGTCAATAGGGTTTCCAACTTACAGCGATTACCGGATCACGCTGCCGCACTCATCAAGGGTCTTAAAGCGCATTGCAAGGTTCCGGCCCGATATCGTGCATGTGCACACGCCCTTTGGTGTCGGCTGGTTTGGTGTGCGCGTTGCAAAAAAGCACGGCATCCCCCTGATAGGCACATACCACACGCTCATCCCGGAGTTCCTCATGTACCTTCCTTTGCCTTTCATAAAAAAAACAATGCTTGCAAAAAAGGCTGCATGGAAATATACCAACAGCTTTTACTCAAAATGTGATGTTGTGACCGCCCCGTCGCTTTCAATGAAAATGGGGCTTTTGGCAAATGGCCTGAAAAAAGATGTTGTGGTGATGCCAAACGCGATTGATTTTGGGCTTTTCAATTCCGCTGCTGCAAAAGTTTTTGGCAAAAAGGGCGGCAGCAGGGCAGGGGGGAAATCAGGAAAGGGCAAAAAGCTCAGGCTGATATATTTTGGCCGCGTGAGCTATGAGAAGAACATTGAGGTAGTCATTTTTGCGCTGCGCCATTTGCTGCTCGAAGGTGTTGATTGTGAGCTTTCAATAACGGGTTCCGGGCCGGCAACCCGATACCTCAAAAAAATAGTTGAAGAGAACAAGCTCGCTTCGCACGTGCATTTTTTTGGCGCAATGTCAGGGGCTGAGCTTGCAGCGCACGTAGCAGGCCACGATANNATAGAAACGCAGGGGCTCACGATACTTGAATCGATGGCCTGCGGCCTTCCATGTGTCGGGGCAGACTGCCTTGCAATACCTGATTCGGTCAGGGAGGGCACAAATGGCTATCTGTTCAAGCCCTATGATTTTGTCGATGCTGCGAGGGGGGCAAAAAGGCTTTCTGAGCCCGGACTGCGCAAAAAGTTCAGTGCCGCGGCTGTGCGCACTGCAAAAAAATATGCAATTGATAAAGTTGCGGGCCATACTCTTGCCCTCTACTGCAAGGCAATTTCTGATTTCTGATTAAACCGTTTTAGTCAATTTTATATATGTAAAGGGTATACTTGTTAGTGCCATTACTCTGGCACCTTGTGGAGGGGTATGAAATGAGGAAAATTTTTCTGGCTGGTATTTTTGTATTCTGCCTGATCGCTGGCAGCGCCATGGTTTCTGCCGATTGGTTCGGCTCGGCATTCAACAGGAACATAACCGGGTTTGCAGTGCTTGATGGGGGTGCCGCCTCATCCGGTGCAGATTCAAATGCCGCAAAGGCAGCTGAAATTTCGGCAAAAGCAGCGCAGGTGAAAAACCTTTTGCAAAAGCAAAGGGAAGCCAAAGCGATAAGGAAAAAGGCTTATGAGGAAGAGAGGCAAAAAGCAAAAGAGGCAAAAAAAGAAATAAAAAGCGGCATCAAGGCCGTGATCTCCCAGGCAAAGGACGCAGCGGCGGAAATAAAGTCTGAGGCAAAATCAGAGATCAAGGCAATAATTGCCGATGCGAACAAGACACGCCCTGAGAAGAAAGATGAAGTGAATGCGGTCAAAAAGGAAACAAAAGCGCAAATAAGTGAAGTGAAAGAGAAAGTAAAATCAACCCTTGAGGAAGCAAGGAAGAAGGTTGCACAGGCAAGGCAGGCCCTGCAGGCAAAAAAGGACGAGGCAAAAAAGAAGGCCCTTGAAGCTGCCAAGGNNGTTAAGGAACGATTTTGCTTCCGAACGGAAGGTTTTTTTGCGTACTTGAGGAGTATATACTGGGGGATACTGATCACCAAAATCTGTACCCCCAACCTTATACTTGAATCAGCCGCTTAATCGGAAAACGAAGAGGGAAAGGCCCATAGTTAGGTTTATAAAGGATGCGTGAGCCTATATAATAGAGAATTAACAACCATAAATTTCTCCCAAATACTACGCCGCTTTATGCATCTGCGGCGAATTTTTGAAGTGGACCAAAGGAGCTATGCGTTCCGCGTGCTTTTTTGTAGTTTGGTTGTTACATGAGTACCCAAGCTTTTTTGGGTATGATGTGGTTATTGCCAGAGGTTTTCTGCAACAGAAAACCTATATGCGCTGTTTTTGACCGGATGTTACATTGCCCGGCAAAGCTGGGCCAGCGGCATGCAATGCATGCCGCATCGGTACCGCCGGTCGAAAACGGCGCGACACAATTCCATTAGGTCGAAGCTATATGCCCAAAAACAATATTGTCAGTTAGGAGCATTGCTGAAAAATTCCAGCTGATCCTGCTGGCGGGTACTGCTATCGAAGTTCGA
>DUGC01000120.1 GCA_013331625.1 Candidatus Iainarchaeum sp.
CCATCTTGATGTTGAATCTGCCATGAGGGCGACATCATAACCCATGTCCCTATAGTACTCTGCAATCGTTATCCCCGTGTACACGGATGCCTCCCTTGCCGCAACCGGCATGTTGGACGTGTTTGCAATGAGCACTGTCCTTTGCATGAGCGGCTTTTTGGACTTGGGGTCCACAAGTTCGGGGAATTCTGTGAGCACTTCAGTCATTTCGTTTCCGCGCTCCCCGCACCCTATGTATACAATGACTTGCGAGTCCGAGAACTTTGCAAGCGATTGCTGTGTGACGGTCTTTCCTGACCCGAAGGGGCCCGGAATTGCCGCAGTCCCCCCCTTTGAAATGGGGAAGAATGTGTCAAGGATCCTCTGGCCGGTGATAAGCGGCGTGTTTGGCGGCAATTTTTCCGCATATGGCCTAGGCTTTCTCACTTCCCACTTCCGAAGCATTGCAATCTCATATTTTTCCTTGCCGTTCCTTACAGTGCAAATTGTTCCCTCAACTGTAAAGCTGCCTTTTTTTATTTCAACAATCTCCCCTGCGGTTCCGTGGGGCACCATGATCTTGTGCATTATGAGGTCGGTTTCGTGTACTTCCCCGATTATGTCCCCTGCCAAGACCCTGTCGCCTTTCTTTGCAATCGGGTTGAATTGCCATTTTCTCTTCTTGTCAATTGCATTTGCAATGACCCCGCGCGCAATGAAGCTTCCGCTCTGCTCCATGATGCTGTTAAGTGGCCTTTGTATGCCGTCGTAGACGGACTGCAACAGCCCCGGGCCCAGCTCGACGCTAAGGGGCATGCCCGTGTTTTCAATCGGCTCGCCCGGTTTGAGGCCTGAAGTGTCCTCANNGTATTGTCGCCCTGTCCTCATTGAGCTTGATTATTTCGCCTATCAGCTTTTCCTTTCCTACCTTTACGACATCATATATCTTTGCGCCGGCCATTTTCTCTCCGATAACGACCGGTCCGACTATTTTCAGCAATTCAGCCATTTTTCAAACACCTCTAAGCGCCCATTTTCCATTATCCTGGCCTGTATTTTCACTTCATTAATTCAAATCCTAATGCCCTCTTCACCATTTCGGCAAGCGAACCCGATTCCTGCACCGCCGGCCCGTCCTTGTCTGGCACAGGTATCACAACCGGCTTTGCCATGCGCTCTATCCTGCGCTTTAGCCTCCAGTCCATCGATCCAAATGCCCTCTCATTTACAATGAGTATCCCGACTTCCTCGCTGCCTAAAAGTTCCTCTATTTTCTGCTCGGCTTCCTTTCCCTGCCGCGGGAAAACGTTCTGCACCCCTGCAAGCCGAAAGCCGGTGCATGTGGGGCCGTCAGCGACAACTGCTATTGTGTGTTTTAGCTCGTTTTCCATAAGCAATCACTTTAGGCAATTACCATCTCCCTTATTTTCTCCTGCCCGAGGTTGAACTCCTTTGCCCTCACGATCTTGCGGATATTTGCGGTCTCTTCTTCCTTGAGGAACAAAAAGCCGATAATCGCGCCAAGCGAGAGCACGCTGTTATGCAGCGCCTTAAGCCCCCTTTTTGCAACGTTGTGCTCAAGCTCGATTTCTGCAGGTATGAGCGAGGCGTTTTTCTTATATGCCTCAATTGCCCTGCCAAGCCTGTGCGATCGCTCAAACTGCTTCATTGCATCCTCAACACTTTTTGCGCCGGCTGCCAAAATGAGGCGGTCCCTGGTGACATTCCCGCCGGAAATGAGTATCTGGGCAATTTTTTCCTCCTTCATCCCTGCCTTTTTTGCGCGCAAGATATTGGAAATGTTCTTTATGTCGGCCTGTGCCCTTAGGGTTGAGAGCATTATCCTCTCATCCCCCCCAAGGCCTGAGACAAGCTGCGGGAGCTTTTTGTAATAATAATCGTCAAGGGCTGCAAGCAGCACTGTAATGTCCTTTTCCTTCTCATATGGCTTCATGTTCCGCTCAAGCGCCCTGCCATATCCTGTGCCGCCCAGCTCCACCACAACTTCCTTTACCCCTTTTGCATCCATCAGCCTGTTGAGCATGCCCCTCGAAACTGCGCCGCTTTCCATGATGTATGGCGCAATTTTTTCCTTTGGCTCATTTGTGTGCCTGCTGATGAGTATCGTCTTGATGTTTTCAATGTCATATTTTCCAAAGATTGCTGCAACCCTTTCACGGTATTCTTTTGGCGTCACTGCCCTGATCTTTGCAAGGGCCCTTGCAAAGTTGCGTGTTGCTGCAAGCTCGATGCGGTCTGCAATCGTCCTCTCGCCAAGGGCGCTTGAAACAAGGTCCGGCCTGTATTGTGTCTTTTCAAGCACTGCAAGCACTTCCTCATTGTCCTTTGCATCAATCATCGCGTTGATCTCCCTGCCAGAAAGAAGGCCCTGCCCCATCGCCTTCACGCGCGCATTTGCATACCCGAACTTGAGTGCCCTTGCCGTCATGTTCTGTGAGAGTAGACCCATCCTTTTCACTTCTTCATAAGTTCAGAATACACGATATTTGAAAGTTCGCCTTTTTTTGACTCAAATATTGATTCAAGTGAATTGTCTATGGTGATTTTGCCGTCAGGTGTGCGCACGATTGCGCCGCCCGCGATATTTAGCGTGTCTGCCGCGACATTTTTTGAAAATTTCCTTGCAACCTTCTGGTCACGCTCATTGGTATAGACTGCAGCTTTGCCGGAAAACTCCTTTTCAGCCTGTGAAATCGCGGCCTTCATGAATTTTTCATAACTCCTGCCTTCAGGCAGTTTTGAGAATTCTGCCCATATCCGCGCCAGTGCCTCATCGGCTTTTGCGTTCATGGCCTCACTCACGCGCCTTTTGGCCTTCAGCTGCGCCGCGCTGATCCTCTCATTTGCCTTTGCGATCTCATTTGCCCTTGCCCGCGCTGCCGCAACTGTTTTTTTTGCCTGCACTTTTGCCTTTTCAATTTCCTCGTCAGCAAGCTTTTGCGCTGCCGCAATTATTTTTTTTGCTTCCGCCTTTCCTTCGTTCTCGAGACTCTCTTTGAGGTTTTGCAATGCCATTTTGTATCCCTTTCCTTCCCGAAATAAAATGTAATTGCAGGGCTTGCGCCCTGCCGCGATGGCCCTACCCGTTGATTAGGAGCGCCACAATGAAACCGAAAATCAGGATTGATTCCGGTATTGCGAGCCAAATAAGGAGCCTTGTAGCCTGTTCAGGCTTTTCTGCTATTACTCCCATTGCGCTCGACCCGATTGCTGACTGTGCAAGGCCTGTACCTAGTGCCCCGCCAAGGATCGCTATCCCTGCAGCAATTGCTTTTGCGCCTTCTGTTTCCAATAATGCCATTCTCCACACCTCCGTTAAGTATCACTCTTTGTATATTTCCTCTCAAACTTAAAAGGCGAGAATTCCCTTCCCCCGCCCTCGAAGAACTTTGAGTAGAATTCCACGTAATTGAGCCTTGCCCCCTGTATGAGCGATTCAAACATGGCAAGCCCCGCGTTCATTAAATGCCCTGCAATGTAGAGCGGGATCAAAAGGATTAAAAGGGCGCCTTTGTCAAGGGAGGGGAAGGCCATGTCGTTGAGTATTGTTGCAATTATGGCCCCCACAAGGCCGACTGCAATAATCCTTGCAAATGAGAGTATGTTGCCCATAACACTGGGTATTTCTATGATCCCCATGAACCCTTCGGCCCATATTATCACTGCAACGCACAACGCCGCAACTGCCGTAAAAGGGGTGAGGAACTGCGCAGGGAATACGCTATAGGCCATTGTGCCGACTGCTGCCGATCCAAAGAGCGTGAGGCCAAGCCATGCCCCCTTTGCAATTGCGTGCTTGCGGTTGCCATGCGAGAGGGCATTGACCAGTCCCAGCCCAAAGCCTGATGCGATTGTAATTACCCCCACAATGATCGTAATCCCCAAAAGCAGCTCAATATTGTGGATCCGCTCAAGCCCGTGGTACAGGACAACATGCTCAGCCCCCGTGAACCTTGCAACGATTTCGGTGTGCGATACCCCGAGGAATTCATCGAAGATAAAACCAAATATTATTGTCGGGATTGCGCTCCACATCCATACAAGCGAGATCGGCTTGAGGATATTGTCAGGGGTGACTTTTGACATGATCCAGCGTGCCAAAATGAATGATACCAGCCCGTAAATGACATCGCCGACCATCATGCCGTAAAATATCGGGAAGAACAAAAGGAAAATCATTGTAGGGTCAATCTCGTTGCTTTTCGGGATTGAGACAAATTTTGTCATGAATTCAAACGGGCCGAGTATTTTTGGGTGCTCAAGAAGTGTCGGGGCCTCCTCGTGGCGCCTCTCAAGCTCCTGGGCGGATATTTTTATGATCTCGATCCTCTCGCCAAATTCGTCGCGCATTTCCTGTGAAAAGCGGGCGAATTTCCCTTCCGGCAGGTAGCCTTCAACGATGAATGAGTGCAAAGATCCCGCAAATGCCGATGCCGCATTTGACTTGCCTGCCTGTATGCCCAAAAGCTCGTGGCATGCAGCGACTTTGGGGTAAAATTGTGCTGAAATCTTTCCGAGTTCCTTTTCAAGCGCTGCCTTCCTTGCTTCAAGCTCTGCTATTGCACACTCTGTGCTTTTGATCGCCTTTTGGGGTGTTGAGCCGATCTGCGGGATCGTGACCCTCTCAAAGCCTGTCTTGAGCACATTCTCAAGCTGCTGATCCCTTCCCTTTGCCAATGCCACAATAAACATTGTCGTGTTTTTGGATGCGGGCTTTTGGGCAAAGCTGCAATCAGGTATTGCCTCAATCGCCTTCCTTGCCGCTTCCCCTTTTCCCGCAGGCACGATGCCTGCAACGATCTCAACGCTTGATGAGGCAAGCTTGCCAAAATCGATCCCGAAATTTGAAAATTTCCTAAGCCTTGCCTTCATGTCCTGAAGGTTTGCAATTTCCCCCTCGGCGCCCTCGATTTCTGAAGCGGTTTTTTCAATACGTTCCAAGATTTCGCGGAACTCTTTTGACTTGAGGAATTCAGATGTTTCCTTTTCACCCATCCTTGCCTTTGCCTGAGTTGGCTGCATCCTTGAGAGCATCGCTTCGGCCCGGAGCATTTTTGCAATAGTTTCATCGTGGCCCGCAAATGCCCTTATGTTATCAAGCCCTTTGGCATGGACCTTCCTGATCTCGATGCCGCCATAGCTTTCAAGGGCGCCTATAGTGCGCTCGAGGTTGCTCTTAAGGCCGATCAGCCTCACTTTTGCCATTTTTACCGGCCGCAACCCCATAAACTTCACCCTGTAAGTTTCTCCATGGCATTCTTCACAAGGGCAGGGGGTATGCTTATTGCCGCAATCCTCTCCGNNTGCCTTGCCTTTTCCAAGACCTCGGTTTCGGCCGCTTTGGCATCCTCATTTGCCTTTGCAGCAATTTCCCTTGCCTTGAGCGCGGCTTGCGCCGCTATCTTTTCCGCTTCCTTCCTCGCATTCAAAAGCAGCTTTTCCTTGAGCTCTTCTGCCTTGTGTATTTCCTCAATTTCCTGGGCAAAACCTTCCTCTTCCATTTTTTTACACCCTTCCGCTCCCGATCTTTTTAGCCGCGCTAACTGAGAATATGGACTTCAATACGCTGCCTGCCATGCGAGGCAGTGCAAAATAGCAAACTGCAAGGGCAGCAAGAAGGCAGATGAGTGCCTGCTCGGTGCTCAGCGCACCAAAACGCACAGCCATGCTGAGTGAGAATACAAGGATCACGATGAGGGGCAGCATGCTCAAAATCACAAAGCCAAAGGAAAATTTCACCATTTCCTTTTTCGCATTTCCCTTCCCAAGAGCTATCGCTGTCACTTCAAATCCCAATCCTTAAATGAATCCAAGGGGGCCCACCTGCCCCTTTAATATATTAATGATAGTGGAGATGTTAATTTAAAAAGTCTTCTCCCAAACTCGGGGCTTTTCGAAAATGCGTGGCATTTACAACGCCGTTGGCAAGAANNTTTAGGGGCGGGTCGTTTTACGCAAACGCCCTCGCGATCTTAGAAGCCTGCTCGCACAGGATGTCAACTTCTTCAGCCGTGTTATATACGTAAAAGCTTGCGCGGTCGAGCCCTTTGGGGTTGATCGAGCTGACCATGGGCTCTGCGCAGTGCAGGCCGCTCCTTATCGCAATCCCCCTGCTCTCATCGAGCGCGAGTGCAAAATCGACAGCATCGATTCCCTTTGCCTCAAAGAGCACTATGCCGCCCTGCTTGTCCGCATTTTTAGGGCAGTAGAGTTCAATTCCCCCGATTTCCCCCAATTTCCTGATGCAGCGCTCCGTGAGCTTTTTTTCATGCTCGGCAACATCTTGCATCCCGATCCTTTTGAGGTAGCGCACGCTTTGGGCAAAACCGAACGCCTCTGCAATCGGCATCGTCCCCGCCTCAAATCTTTGCGGCGGGCCCGCAAAAGTTGTCCTGTCCGCGCCCACTGATTGTATCATTCCCCCGCCGTAATTGTATGGCGGCATTTTTGCAAGCAATTCGGCCTTTCCATATAGCGCCCCGATCCCAGTTGGCCCGAGCATTTTGTGGGCTGAAAATGCCAGAAAGTCGCAGTTGATTTTTTTCACATCAAGCGGCATATGCGGAACAGACTGCGCGCCGTCGAGCAAAAACAGCGCCCCGCTATCATGTGCTATCTGCCCGATCTCTTTTGCAGGAGTTATCGTCCCTACGGTATTTGCGCCATGGCATATGGCGACCATTTTTGTGCGTTTTGAGACTTTTGAAGCAAGGTCGTCCATGTTGAGGGTGTAATCATCATTTAGCGCCACGATTTTGAACCTGAGCCCTTTTGCAAGGCAAAGCTGCTGCCAGGGGATGAAATTTGCATGGTGCTCCATTATCGAGACCACAATTTCATCGCCTTCGCTAAAGTGCCCCATGCGGTCAAGCGAAAAGGCGGCAGTGTTTATGCCTTCGGTTGCGTTGCGCGTGAAAATAAGTTCATTGTCATGCGCCCCTATGAATTTCGCGACCTCCCGCCTCGAATCCTCAAAGGTGCGCGAGGCTTCCTGTGACATCCTGTGCGAGCCCCTCCCTATGTTTGCGGTCATGTTGCTGTAATAAGAGTCCATTGCCTCAAGCACAGGCTTTGGCTTGAGCGAAGTTGCGGCATTATCAAGGTAAATCACGTCCTTTCGCTTTTGCAGGATCGGGAAATCAGCGCGTATCTTTTGCACGTCCATGATATCAATCAAAGGGAAGTTCTTTGTTTAAGTGTTACTGTTTGCCTTGCAGGAACTGCAATTATAATTTTTCATTGTTTCAAATGCTGCTTTCCCAGCCACGCAGCCCTTCCAGAATTTTAAAGGCCGTTTATTTTTTCCATCATAGGGCTGGTTTAAGCATTTTGTTCAGGTAAATAACCTTCATCTGATACCTTTGTCCGCAAGCTCCTTATCGATGATCGCGGAGAACTCATCAAGCGTTTTAGGCGCAACGAGCGGCTTGCCGTTTATGAAAAATGTCGGCGTGCCATAAACCCTGGCATTGATCGATTCCTGCTTTTGCTTTTCCACATACCCCGCATGCTTGCCGCTGTCAAGGCATGCATTGAACTGCGTGGTGTCAAGGTTGAGGTCGGATGCAAACTGCTTGTAGAGGCTGCGCAGATCCTGCGCAGTGGGCTGCTGCACGCACTCCAGCTGCCTTTTGAAAAGCACATCCTTATAACCCCAGAATGCCCCCTGCTCGCGCGCGCACTCTGCCGCCTGCGCCGCATCAACTGAATAATCATGCTTTGGCAGCGGGAAGTATTTGAAGTATAGTGCTACCTTTCCGTCATACTTTTCCAGTACTTCATCGACAAGTGGCTCTGTCGCCTTGGTATAGGGGCAGTTAAAGCACCCCACTTCAATTATCTGTATTGAAGCATTTTGCGCCCCCCTCATGGGCAGCCCTTCGCTGCTAATGCTCTTTAGCTGCGCCGGGGATGGCGGGAATAGCCATGCGAGCGGGTCAGAGCCGGAATATGTTTCAGGGTTGAGCAGGCACAGCTCGCTGCTGCCCGGCCCGTTGCAGTTCCCGTATGCCCAGTAATTGTACACCCCGATTCCGGTAAATAAAATGCTCCCTGCCATGAGGGCCGTGAATGCAAGGGATATCAATTCAAAGTGCCTGTGGACAAATTTGCCTGCCGTTTCATTGCGCTTCATGACCTGCATTGAAACTATCATCCGCAGCCTCTTGTCAAGGCCTGTATTGCATGGCCGCAGCGTCATTTTGCGGAAAACACAGTCGAATGCCTCGCGTGCAAGCGCCCTGTGGGTCGCTGAGAAGATGCCCAAGATCCCGAATACAACCAATGCAATTACACAAAGAACCACTTTTCCATCCCCTCACAAAGTATTTGCTGCTCTCCCTTTTTCAAACATGCTGATGTTTCCCATTGTTGTGCTCAGTATGCGCTCGAGCGCCTCCTGGCTGTTGAATGCGTTGTGGGGTGTG
>DUGC01000077.1 GCA_013331625.1 Candidatus Iainarchaeum sp.
CTTGAGGAGTTACGGTTATAAAATTTCCTGTATATTCATACTGGTAAGGGGCTGTGGTGTAGCCTGGTCCAGCATTCAAGCTTTGGGTCGGCTTTTTCTTTCCTTTTCGGGAAAGAAAAACCTCGGGGAAAAATGCGTTTTTTCCCCGTTCCTTCAGTGCCGCAAACTAGCTTGCGACGGCGGTTCAAATCCGCCCAGCCTCATATTTTTTTCGCAAAATTGACAGGCAATAAATTAACAGTGAATATTTTTTCGATAGCCTATCGGCAAATGCAGAACTGCCGGTATAATATTTGCGGATTGGCCTATATTTTTATGGCACGGCTCAGCTTTCTTTTTGCATCCCTTTTTGTCCTTCCTGCCCTTGCAGGATGCATCACCCAAAATATTACAGTGGATGATGAGAACAGGGCCATTCCGTCTATCGGGGGTTCTGGCCAGGACATAGGGGAAGGCACTACGACAACTGTGCGGATACGGGATTTTGTTTACAATCCTTCGGCGCTCACCGTGCGCCAGGGCGGGACAGTAACATGGGTCAACGATGACACCGTCCCGCACACTGTCACGGGCAACGGTTTTGACTCGGGGCAGATTGCGCCGGGTGGCAGCTTTACATTCAGGTTCCCTTCGGCAGGGACATTCAGTTATTACTGCTCAATACACCCCGCCATGGCCGGCACTGTGACTGTGCAGGATGGCCTTTCCCCCGCAGGCAGCCCTTCGGGAAGGCAGGGCCCATCGGGCAGTGAGGGGCTGCCCATAATAGTTGAGCTGAAAAACCAATCTTTCAGTCTGCAGGCCCTTGCGATAAATGAGGGCACTACTGTCGTATTTGACAATGATGACACGATAGCCCACGCCATTACAGGCCCCGGGATTGTTGATTCAGGGGCGATATACCCCGGCGGCTCTTACCCGCATACCTTCATGCAGGAAGGCACGTATGTTTACCGGCTGGCGCTATATCCTGAAAATGCAATTACGATTACCGTGCAGCGCAATGTGAGCTAGATTTTGCATTGATTATTGGCATTTTAGCTTTGTTACCTCCCCCTTTAAACCTTTCTCCACGGGTTTTGGTAGTATGGAACCCACGCAGGCAATTCCCAAGGTCTTTGTTTCTCGCGAAACTGAACAGGAAATCGGGAGCGGCCTGCGCTCGCTTAGGCCTTTCCAGATAGAGAAGGTTAAAGGTGATCTTTCTGCAGGAACTCTTGCATGGGTTGTTGGGCGCACGGGAAAATTCATCGGGCAGGGGTTTACAAACCCGGGAAAAGAGATAGCGTTCCAGATTGTGAGCATTTTTGAAAAGGAGAAAATTGATGCAGCTTTTTTTGAAGCCCGGGTGCTTGCGGCAGATGAATTCCGGCAAAAAACCCTGAAATTTTCAGATGCTTACCGCCTTTTTTACGGCGCTGCCGACGGAATTCCCGGCCTTGTTATCGACCGTTTCAATAACATCTGTTCTCTCCAGATTTCGTGCCCCGGGGTTGAGAAATATAAGCAGGCAATTGCGGATGCGCTCATGAAAATAAACGGCGTTGATACGGTTATTGAGCGCAATGACTTCCGTAACAGGGAAAAGCTCGGGCTTGCGGTAAAAAAAGGCGTGCTTGCGGGCAAGGCAAGGGTGCAGACCGTAATAAATGAGGGCGGGGTGAAATTTGAGGTGGACGTGATGCGCGGGCACAAGACGGGATTTTACCTCGATCAGGCCGAGAACAGGGTGGCGGCGGAAAAATACTGCTTTGCAGGTTGTGAAATGCTTGACGTGTTTTCCTATACTGGCGGTTTCGGGTTGCATGCCGCAAATGCGAACGCAAGTGTAACAATGGTTGACATGAAGGAAGCGATCGGTCAGGCAAGGCGGAACGTGAAGCTAAACAAATTTGAAGAGAGGGTTTCTTTTATTGAAGGCGAGGCTTTTGAAGAGACAAAAAAGCTGATTTCCCGGCCCGAACGCTTTGATGTGGTCTCAGTCGACCCTCCAGCTTTCATCCAAAAGCCCTCTGAGAAGGCCCGCGGGAAAAAAGCCTACCACCAGATCAACTACAATTGCATGAAGCTGCTCGTGGAAAACGGTGTGCTGGTAACAAGCTCGTGCAGCCAC
Source organism: Candidatus Iainarchaeum sp. (assembly GCA_013331625.1). Lineage (GTDB taxonomy): Archaea > Iainarchaeota > Iainarchaeia > Iainarchaeales > Iainarchaeaceae > UBA10205 > UBA10205 sp10205u. The sequence goes on from DUGC01000077.1 coordinate 2,114, forward strand.
TTCCTTTCGATGGATTCCTTCCTCAAAATACTTGGGGATGCCGCTTCCAATGCGGGCAAGGTTGCAAGCATAATAGAGCTGCGCTCGCAGTCGCGCGATCATCTCATGCCTTTGCATGGGGGCAGCGCAGCATCGTATTTAAAGTGCGCTTTTTTGAGGGTGAATTCAAAAAAGAGTTAGGGAAACAATAGGCTAATTACCCTTTCGGGGTTCACTCCATCCTATGGGAAAAAAATTAATTGTGCTGGCTGCCGGCTTCACCCTTGTCGTATTGGCTGCATTCATTTCGGCGCTGTTCCAGCCCTCCTGGCACAACGTTGCAAACATTGACACGGACAAGATTTCCGTTTTCCTCATTGCGGCAGGCGACATTGCGGACTGCAGTGCAGTGGGCCCTGAAAAGACTGCAGCGCTCCTTGACAGGCTCGATGGCACCATTGCAGCAATCGGCGACACTGTATACCCGAGCGGCTCGCATGAAGAGTATTCATCCTGCTATTCCAACACGTGGGGAAGGTATAAGGCGCGCACCATGCCTGCTGTCGGCAACCACGAGTATAACACGCGGGGGGCTGCCGGGTATTTCAGTTATTTCGGGCCTGCTGCAGCAGACCCTTTGAAGGGTTATTATAGCTATAATCTGGGCAGGTGGCATGTGGTCGTGCTCAACTCCAATTGTGACAAGGCCGGCGGCTGCAGCGATGATTCGGCGCAGGGGAAATGGCTCAAAGAGGATCTGGCGATGAACCCTTCCGCGTGCACCCTTGCATACATGCACCACCCGCCCGTTTCCAGCGAAGCTGGCAAAGCCCCGGCGGAAGTGCTGCCCCTTTGGGGGCAGTTATATGCTGGTGGTGTTGATGTTGTCCTCGCAGGCCACCAGCACTCGTATGAACGGTTCAAGCCGCTTGATGCACAGGGGAATTATAGCGAAAACGGCATTCAGCTCATGATAGTCGGCACGGGTGGGGCCGCGCTGCGAAGCATTGGCAAGAGCCCTGCAACAAGCGTTGTGAGGAACTCAACCGATTGGGGCGTGCTGAAGCTGCAATTGGACGCGGCAGGGTATAACTGGGAATTTGTTCCGGAGGATGGCGGCACATTCACCGACAGCGGCAAAGGGATTTGCAGGTAGCCGCAATCAATTTTAATAAGAATTCCGACCGGTG
>DUGC01000122.1 GCA_013331625.1 Candidatus Iainarchaeum sp.
GATCCCTGTCGGCCCCATTCTAATTCTATTTAACGCAAAGCGGCACTCGCCGCCTTTGCCTTCATCGCCTTCTCCTTCTTCGCAATTACCTGCCGCGTCTTTAGCACAGTGTCGGGATTGAGCGAGATCGAATCAATCCCCTGCTCGACGAGGAACTCGGCAAAATCAGGGAAGTCGCTTGGTGCCTGGCCGCAAATGCCGATCTTGCGGTGGTGCTGCCTTGCGACCTTGATCACTTGCGAGATCAGCCTCTTCACGGCCTCGTTCTTCTCGTTTGCAATGTGCGTCACGATCCCGGAATCGCGGTCCAGCCCCAAAGTGAGCTGCGTGAGGTCGTTGCTCCCGATCGAGAAGCCATCAAAGACCTTGCAGAACTCCTCCGCAAGAATCACGTTGGAAGGAATCTCGCACATCACGTACACTTCAAGGCCGTCCTTTCCCTGTTTCAGGCCGTTCTTTGCCATTTCCGCAATCACTTTTTTCCCTTCCTCAACGGTGCGGCAGAACGGCACCATCACTTTCAAATTAGCAAGGCCCATCCCATCGCGCACCTTCTTTACAGCTTCGCACTCAAGGGCGAATGCGTCCCTGAACTTGGGGTCGTAATAGCGCGAAGCGCCCCTCCATCCTATCATGGGGTTCTCTTCCTTTGGCTCGAACTGCGTGCCGCCGATCAGGTTGGCATACTCGTTTGTCTTGAAATCCGAGAACCTTAAAATCACGGGGTTAGGGTAGAATGCTGCAGAGATCATTGCCATCCCCTCGGCAAGCTTATCAATGTAGAACTGACGCTTGTCCTTGTAGCCGGCAGTGAGCCCGCGGATCTGCGCCTTTGCGCCCTCATCTTTCAAAGTATCATACTGCAAGAGCGCATTGGGATGCACTTTCACATATGAGTTCACTATGAATTCCTCGCGTGCAAGCCCCACCCCGTCATTTGGAATTGATGCAAACTCGAGTGCCTGCTCCGGGTTGCCCACATTCATCATCACTTTCGTGTGCGTCTGGGGCAGGTGCAGCACATTGACCTTTTTCACCTCAAAGGGCAATATACCGTCAAATACCCTCCCGCGCTCGCCTTCCGCGCAGCACACAGTGACCGCTTTTCCGCTTTTCACAACCACGGTGGCATTGCCAGTCCCCACCACCGCAGGGATACCAAGCTCCCTTGAAACGATTGCTGCATGCGAAGTCCTGCCGCCGCGCTCGGTAATGATTGCACTTGCCATCTTCATAATAGGCTCCCAGTCAGGGTCGGTAGTGTCAGTCACAAGAACCTCGCCTTTGCGGAACTCGCCGATCTTTGAGGCATCGCGGATCACGTGCGCAATCCCCGTGCCGATCTTCTCGCCGATCGCTTCCCCCTCAATGAGCACTTTTGATTTCCCTTTGAGGGAATAATGCTCCAATATATTCCGGTCCTTTTGGCTCTGCACGGTCTCAGGCCTTGCCTGCACAATGAAGAGCCCGCCACTATTACCATCCTTTGCCCACTCCATGTCCATGGGGGTGTACTTTTTGCGCTTTTGCGAATAGTGCTTTTCAATCAGGACCGCCCACTTTGCAAGCTGCAATATCTCGGCCTCGCTCAATGTGAACTCGCGCCTCTCTGCAGGCGATGTATGCACTGTTTTTGTAGATGCAGTGCCGCCATGGCTGTAAACAATCTTGATCGCCTTCTCGCCAAGCTTTTTTCCCAGAATCGGCTTGAAGCCCTGCTGGAGCGTAGGCTTGAATACAATGAACTGGTCAGGGTTCACAGAGCCCTGCACAACGCTCTCCCCAAGGCCCCATGCGCCATTAATGAGCACTATTTTGTCAAAGCCTGTTTCAGTGTCAATGGTAAACATCACTCCGCTGCAGCCTATATCAGAGCGAACCATCTTCTGCACTCCCACGGAGAGGGCAATTGAGAAGTGGTCAAATCCCTTGTCATGGCGGTACGATATTGCGCGGTTAGTGAAAAGCGAGGCAAAGCAGCGCTTGCAGGCATTTATGACATCGTCAGCGCCCCTGATGTTGAGGTAGGTTTCCTGCTGGCCTGCAAAGCTTGCATCCGGAAGGTCCTCTGCAGTAGCTGAGCTCCTCACTGCAACGTCCACTGACCGGCGGCTTTCGCGCTCTAACTTCCGGTAAGCCCTGGTGATTTCATCCTCGATTTCCGGCGGCATTTGCGTCTTGAGTATCATCTGGCGAATGTTGTGGCCCTTTTGCGAAAGCGATTCCATGTCATGGGTATTGAGCCCTGAGAGCTCTGAGCGTATCCTTGCCTTAAGGCCGGTTTTTTCCGCAAAGTGGCGGTATGCATGCGCAGTGAGGGCAAAGCCGTTTGGCACCATCACGCCCTTTGATGAAAGCTCCCGATACATCTCCCCCAAAGACGCATTCTTCCCTCCCACGACAGGCACATCCCCTATTCCAAGCTCGCTAAACCACATTACAAATCTCTTATCCATCCTCAATTACCTCCGCCCTATTTTTTCCTTGATCTGGCCGCCTCAGGCACCTTGCCTAGAAGCCCTGCAACATCTGCAGAGAACTTCTTTTCGAATGTGGAAAGTTCCTGCATTTTCGAATCAATTTTCTGCAAATAATCATTTATGGCCTTGTCACGCTCAATGATGCTTTGCGCAAGCTCCTTTTTGGCCTTGTTATAGTCCTGTATGCTGCGCTGGACTGTGTTGAGGAACTGCTGCTTGAAAAGGTCCAAAGATTCCATGGTGGCATTGAACTTCTCCACATCCACCTGCCCTTTGATGCCATCAATTTCCTTCTTCTTCTCCTTGAGCTTCCTGTCCCACTCCACAAGGTTCTTTGCAAAAAGCTCGTCGACATTTGCCGCATACTCCTTTTGCAGCTCGGCTAGGTTTGAGGTGTTTATTGCAGACACCTCCCTCTTGAACGCTGTAAGCTCGATGCGATAGTCGGCAAACCGCATCTCGACCAGCTTGTCAATTTCCTTCTGTCTCTTTACAAGCTGGGCTTCAAGCTCACTGAGCCGCGCAATTTTTTCAGATATCCCCTTCGAATCAACCTTTGCCGTGAGCTCGTCAAGCTCTTTTATCTTGGACTGCAGGCGCGCGGTAAGCTCATTTTCCTTTGAAAGGCGCAGCCCCTCGATCTTCTGCTTTGCCTCAAAAATAAGGCCTTCAGTGACCTTAGCCTCAAGCTGCAGAGCGCGGTTGACCTTCTCCTCAGTCTGGGTATGCATGTCATCGGCACTTTTCTCAATTTCGCGGAAGCGGGATTCGCTTTGTATGATAGAGCCGTTAATCTGCGATATCATCTGGCTCTTTACGCCATCAAGGCCAGAGAGCTTTTCATTGAGCGTATTGAGGAGTTCTGCATTGAACCTCTTTTCCGCCTGAACCTTCACGAGCTCCTCCTGCACCTTAGCATGCAGGTCCTCCATGCCCCTTGCCTTCGCCTCAATGACCTTGCCGACTTCAGTTGCCTTCTCTCCAAGGCGCGAATCGATCTTGCTGAAAAAAAGGGTGCGCTGCGACTCAAGGACAGTCTCGATCTTTTTCGCCTCGATGCCAACCCGTTCTGAAATTTTTGCATCAAGGACCGAGTTGAGCTCATCGCGGATGTGCTGCATCTCGCTCAGCTTCACATCAACTGTCGCAAGAATCCCCCTCTCCCACAGCTGCGCAACATCGCTGTCCGCAAGAGGCGCTGCATCAGTTTTTAAGCCCGATTTTTCCTTTTTTGAAGGGCTCATCTGCTCTTCGATCTCACGGTAAAAATCCTCATCCCCAACCTGGCCTGACTCCTCATCCTCTTGCCCCTGAACGCCTTCGCCACCCCCTGCGGGGGATCCTTTTCCCTCCAAAACCGCTTCGGGCTTTTTTTTCTCGGATCCGGCAGGGCGCTTTGCGGCCTGCTTTTCCTCTTCAAAATTCCTGCCCGAAGAGAGCTCGGCGCGCGTCTCGAGCAAAAGCTCGCGCGCGGTGGCCTCGTCAATGCCAACGCTGCAAAGGTTCTCCACTATCTCCTTGTCGGAAATGCTCAGCTGAAGCAGCCTTATGATCGAGTCCTTGAGTATCTTGCGCTTGTTATCAAACATACAACCGCCCAGGGGAGGCAGATAGTAAAGGGGGTTTCTATTATATAAATTATATTATTGCAACAACAGTTTGAGGCTGTTGGGTACGAGGGTTATCCTCCCTTCATTTGAAGGGAGATAAGTCAGGATAATCTTTGAATAAACACCTATACTGTTTAGAGCATTTACTTAAACTTTACTTTAACATTACTTTAAATGCCTTTTTATGTAATTTAAATCAACGCATATGGCCAACGGAGGCAACAAAAAGAAGAAATACCGCAATGGCTGATTTTCCTGCCCCATTGGCCAGCATCATCCCGCTTCGCTCACCGTTATCTGCGCAGTGAGGCTTTCCTGTGCCGGCCCGAGCCTTATCGCCATCTTTTGCTGGTCACCGTAAGCCGACGTGCCCGGTCCGCCTGAAATCGTGGTTTCGCCCGAGCCTGCCGGCCCGTCGGCGTAGGTCACCTGCGGGGGGCCATACCTTTGCTGGTAAGTTAGCGCAAGGCCGCCCGCGCCGCCTGCAGCAACCTTGATTTTATAGGCTTTCCCCGGCGCCATGTCAAGGACATAAACAACGCTCTGGCCCGGGCCGATTTCGGGGCTGAGAGTTTGGCCCACGGAAATAGCGCTTGCGCCCAAAGCCACCATGCCCAGGTAACTCTCTTTCTCATGGTATTCCTTGGGGGGAACGTAAGTGCAGCTTTGGGACTGTGTTTCGTCAAGTGTAGGCCTTGAGGATGTGGCGCCGCAATTGTTCGCATCGGTGCATTGCCTTGCCCTCGACCTTGACTGCGAGCCGCCCAGCTGGCATGCGCCCCACTCGCCCCATTGCCCGAATTCGCCGCAGCTCCAGCTCTGCGTGCAGGCCACAACCGTGTCAGAGCAGCTCCTCGATTCAGAGAGCTGCGGGCGCGAGGAAATCGTGCCGCAACTCCTTGCATCAGCACATGTCCTCGACCTTGACTGCGAGCCTGAAGAGCATGTCCCCCATGCCCCCCATTCGGCGCAAGACCAGCTTTCAGCGCACGCCCCGTTGGTGTCTGAGCTGGCTGGCGCCGCCCCGCAGGGCTTCGTTTCCGATTCAGATGTCTTTGGCTTCTTTTCAAATGTGTTGCACGAATTCTTATCCGCACATTTCCTCGCCCTCGACCTTAGCTGCGTGTCGTTTTGCTTTGCCGGGTCGCAGCGGCTATAATCACTCCAACTACCCCACTCCATGCAGCTCCAGTCCTCAACGCACTTTGGAACAGGGACCGTGATCTGCGTTGCAGTGCTTACCTGCGGCTTTGGAGGCACATCCACGACGCCGGTTGCAGCAATCTCTATTATTTCCTGCGAGTTTGACACGGCATCCCCGGCCTGCGACCCAATTATCACAAAGTCAGCGGGCTTAGGGCCGCTGTCACCTCCACCCGTGCCGGTGGCATCGGGCTCGCATAAAGTTTCATCCATGAGCATGGCCCTTATCCTCTCATTCACCGGGGCCTTGTCCCTCCCGCCAGTTGCCATCGCGCCGGCATTGGCTGAAAAAGGCAGCCTGCTCCTCCCTATAAGGCCGGCGACCTTGCTGCCCGCCGAGCCGAAAAACCTCCCGATAGAGCCAAAAGCGCCCTTGATGCCGCCTGCGACCCGGCTTAAGATGTTCCTGCCTTTTTTGGTCTCGTCGGCAACGCTTGTTTTACCCCAACACGGGCTCTTGTGCTGCTTACCCCACTGCATGAAATCAAACGAATCGATGTCGAACGTTTCCGCCTCTGCCTCACTCAGCTGCCCGTCAGTAATGGTTTTTTCAAAGGGCTTGTAGGGGCATGTGCACTTGCAAAAAACATCATCGGCCCTATCCCCGAACTTGTTCTTGAAATAGCACGGCCTCTCGAGCTCGCACCCATCGCCCCTTGCCGAGCACGCTTCCACGGCCTGCTCCCTGCACCCTTGGGTTATCTGGCCAAATGCGTCCCTTGAAGTGTCTGGCTCTTTTGTGACACTGCAGGCATAAACTTCGAAGGGATCATCATCCTTGTCGCAATTGTATGCATGGCAGCTGAACTGGCAGAAATACTGGTCCGACCGGATATTGCCGCAGAAATTGTTTTCAGAGCACATGAGCGAGAGGCTCGCGCTAAATACCCTGGCCTCGTCAATGGCGTTTGCACCATCATCACATGTATTTGCGCCTATCACCCAGTCGCTCGAACCGAACTTCCCGTCACTGGGGGAGAAAACCCTCCCGGAAAAATCCCTGTTCACGCTCCAGTTGTCATAGCCGAGCTGCGAACATTTCTTTATTACCGCGCGCATGTGCTTAAGGCACAGGTCCTTATAATCCTGCGGCCAGTCGTCAAAGGACATGTTGTTCCAGCCGGAATAATCAAAAGTGCTTATCCCCTCGATTCCGCCGATGCCGGAAGCACCACCCAAGCCCGCGAGAAGAACAACGAACTGGAGCGCAAAAAGCCATTGCACTTTAACCGTGGATTTTGTTTTCATCGTAAACTGCAAAAAGGGTTTTCCACTATAAAAGACTTTCCGAAGGTTGGTTCTGGTAAAATGGGGTGGGGCTGTAACCTCTAAAAGTGCTGACATCCCCCCCGCTCTAAAGAGCGGCTCGCCCGCTTGAGCGGGCTGGATTTCCCGCGAGCCTTTAAATATCTCAAAAGACTTACTGGAAGATGATGGGGAGAAGATGACTTCGATAAACTGGGACAAAGCATTTGTAGATGCGCGATATCTGACAATAATGTATTATTTAGCCAAATATAATCCTTCGATTGAAGCGGTCAAAATTGCAAAAAAATTTGACATGAATCCGGACGATGTTCAAAGACGATTGAAAACTCTTGAAAATTTAATGATAGTAGAAGAAAAAAATCATAAGTATACTCTAACTGATAAAGGATTAATGAGCCTTTACAACTTTCACATAAATTTCAATAAGTAACTGTTACAGTCACTGCTAAAATTGGCAGTGCACGCAGCAAGAGCTAGGGTAGCAAGCCATGCACTTGGCCTTTACATCTGTAGGCATGGGTGTTCTGGTTCCTTGTTTTATCTGGAAGGTCTTTTCCAAGATTGAAAGTATTTCCTGTTTGTGTTGTTCCTCAAATTTTGCCGCCAGAACTTGAAGCAACGATAAAAAACCAGCGGAATCACGAAAAACATTGTAATGAATACCACCTGAATCCAAACTACAAAGCTCTTGCAAAGGCCGTATTTGGGTAATAAAGACTTTTTTGTTGTGCGGGTTTAATACCGCAGAGCAAATCAACATGCCAGTCAAACAGCATTACCTCCCGTTTTTAACAGTCATTACCTCCCGAAGATTTACCAGAAATCCCGAAGGTTTGCGTCTGCCTGCAGCCACAGGCTTGGGCTGGAAATCCCAGATTCTTTTGCATTTGCCCAACTTTTCTTGGCGGGCTTATAAAATCTTTTGCCAAAGGGCAAAACAATGTGTTTTTTTAAGGCGTTTTGCCAAGGCGGAAGTTTTTGCAGTTGCCTTTAAGCCAGGCATTTTCAACGGTGCCTGCAGCAGAAGGAAGATTTTTATTTACGTGAATGCCTAATAAGCACGGCATGAAACGGCAAATTGCAATTGTGCTTCTCTTGGCGCTCATCGCCATTTCCGGATGCAATACCGGGCAGCCTGAAAAGGTTGCAGATGAAGGCGCAAAAAGCACCGCGCAAGAACCTGTGCAGCCGCCGTCACAAGGTAGTTCGGCCGGAGATCCTAAAGCCACTGCGGCACCAAGCCCCGAGGAAATCGATGCAGATGCGGCGCTCAAAAACACCGCACTTTTTGAAACACTTTCCTCGGCAGGAATTTTAGATGCCGCGATTGATGTCCAGAATGGCAAAATCCTGATCGCATTCGATCTTCCCGGAGGGATGGACACGGAAAGGGCCGCTTACTTTGCAATAGGGGCGGCGGCGAACATCTCTGAAGGCGGGGAGGAAATCAGCATCGAGGTTTTCAGCGGCGACAATTCCACTGTCTACTCCGTAGGATCGCAGGACGCGAAAAAATTCATTTCCGGCGAAATGAGCGAAGAGGAATTTGGCGCAAGGGTGCGCAAAAGCTGATAAATGTGCCTAAGGCCAGTGACAATTCACGATAACCGATTTTCGGGCCTTGAGGGCTGCCAAAGGATTAGAACTCAGTGGACCCTGCGGGACTCGAACCCGCCGTCTACTGCACGATGGTAAGCTTTTGCCTAATGCCATGCAGTCGTGTTATGCCTCTACACTAAGGGCCCTCAATTTCCTTTCCCTAAATGGCATTATAAGCCGCAGAAACGGTTTAACGCTGCCATTGAAGAGATATGTGCTGAAACAGTCTTTTAAACCATCCTTTTCCCGCACTGAAACAAATGCCTCGAAACCGAATTCCTCAAGTAGCAGCTTTGTTTGCTGTGCCAAAGCCTTTGATGTCGTGAAGAACGCGATCCTGATTCTTTTGTCTTTGCATCTGCATACGGTTCCATCTGTGTCGACCAGCCCGCGCAAAAATCCGATTTTGAATCCACGCGACAATTTCATGTCTTTGAGCTTGACTGTGGAATGCTTCACCGCGGGATCATAATCCAAATAGGTATGAAAATAGGCGAATATCTTCCTTGATTGGGTCCTCAGCCGGTAAACAGTGGGTGACTGCTTGCCAAGCCTGAATTCCTTGTGAAAATACCCTTCAAACAGCTCTTTGACATAGTACGCGTAATCCAACCTGCCAAAATGCACATTCACCTCATAGTGCCAGTTACAGCGGTTATAGTATTGGCTTCCATCGCCTGCAAACACCCCGGCAATCTCACCCTCAACTTCCGGGCAATTAACCTCAAATTCAGGTTCATGGAATCTTTTCCCCCTGATCCTTTTGTAATGATGGTATAAAGTGGATTTTTGCCTGCCAGTTACTTTTGAAATTTGTGCAAGAGAGACATTTTTCCAAATGAGATCCTCGACAAGCACCAATTCACTTTCAGATAACCGCTTCATAATGAGCGCTTGAAATAAGGAATTTTAAACAGCATCAGAGTTCGTTGCCGGTGCGGGAAAATAATTCAAGGCGAAATCAAAAGCACATTGTCGCCGCGCAGCAAAAGCAGGCCATACCTGTTTTTCGGCTCGCCGTTCTCAAGTTTTTCTGCATTCTCCAAAACAAGGTTCATGTGCACATCAAATGCCTTGAGCGTGCCGCGCACCGACACGTTTTCCTTGAGCTCGACCAATACATTTTTTCCAAGCGAGTCATTCAAAAGGTCAAATGGCCTGTTATTCATGCTGATCCGTTCTCCTGTCCTTTGGGCTTTCCCTTAAATATTGAGGCAATTCTATTTAAAAGACCGCTCAAAAAGCCCTCGCCGCTCGGCGCCTCTACGTTTGCAGGAAGGCCCGCAAGCTTTGCAGCAGCTTTCTGTATCGCAACTGCGGCAGGCGAACCCGGCCTTGAGAGTATGAGCGGCTCGGGTTTTTCCTGCATCGTGGTCCTTCGCACCTCATCATCATACGGGACTGTTGCAAGCACAGGCAGCTCAAGCATCTTCATTATGTCATCTTTTTTAATCTCGCCTTTCTCCGCGCGCACAAAGTTCACCAAGATCCCGATCGGCTTGCTCCCGAGCCGCTGCGCCGTGATCTTTGCCTTGAGCACATCGGCAATGCTCGGGCTTGTAGGCATTGCTATGAGCAAAACCTCATCCGAAGCGGAAACCGCTTCCATCACGTTCTTTTCAATCCCTGCCGCGCAGTCAAGCAGCACAAAATCAAAAAGCGGCCTGATGGATTCGATTATGGACTGCAGCCGCTCAGAATCAACGCGCCTGTAGTTTTCAAGGCTAAGGCCAGAGGGCATGAACTTGAGGCCCGCGGGGCCGTCATAGATTGCGTCCTGCACAGTGGCCTCACCCAAAAGCACGTCGTGGAGCGTGATCGGGGAATTCTGCATGTTGAGTATTAGCGAAAGGTTCGCCATCGCGATGTCAGCATCGACAAGGCAGACATTGAGGCCGCGCTTTGCAAGCGCTATTCCAAGGTTTGCGGTGATCGTTGTCTTGCCGACCCCGCCCTTCCCTGAAATGAGTGCAATTACCCGGCCCATAAAACATCCACTAAGAACAGAGTTTAAGAACAAATAAAAAGGTTGCCCTTAAGGGCGGCTTTGCCCCTAACCAGAATTCTGCGCTTAAATTATTTTTTATGGCCCTTTATTCACCTTTTTTGGAGAATTTTTTACACAAGGG
>DUGC01000027.1 GCA_013331625.1 Candidatus Iainarchaeum sp.
AAGACTAATTTAGGATTGAAATATAAGCGGAGCTCCGAGTGCCCCGCCTGACCGCGCGGTTAGAAGAAGACTAATTTAGGATTGAAATTGCAAATCAGCGCCGAGCAAATCAGCGCTGCGCAAATGTTAGAAGAAGACTAATTTAGGATTGAAATCCTTTAGATCGCACTTCTACATGACATAAGATTATGGTTAGAAGAAGACTAATTTAGGATTGAAATCTTATTCATTCCGCTGCCGCGCCTCAGCTTCCTTCCCGGTTCCCTTTTCAACAATGTGCAGATAGAACGCTTCAAGGAGCTGCTCGAAGTTGAATTCTTCGGCGCAGTATTTCATTATTTTTCCATATTCCTTTTTGTCATAAAAGCTGCTGCAGTCTGCTCCCGTGCCTTCCTTTACTGCAAGGCTGAAAAATGAGCAGGCATCCTTGTGGCTTATCCCCCAAAGCTGGCTGTGCTGGAGGGTTTTTTGGGAAATGATGGGGCTTAGCTGCATTAGGTCTGTTCCAAAGGGGAGGAAGAGCAGGTCATGCAGCTCATTTTCATCTGCAAGGCCATGGAATTTCATCCTGCCAAAAAGGTAGGGCAGGTCAAATTTCAGGACATTAAAGCCGCAGATGCGTATATATTTATCGCTTTTATTGGCATTTTGCAAAAATGAAAGGAACGAGCGCAGAATTTCCTTTTCACTCGACTCCCATTCCTTGAGAAATACTGGTGGTTTTATTTCATCTTTTTTGGGCGGGGCAAAGCCCTTGTAGTAGGAGTATGCGATCACAATGACTTTTGAGTCCTTTTTATAGGGGTTCAAAGAACTCTCAGGATCGAGCGGGGATAAATAAGTTTCAATGTCCAAAAACAAATGGCCCATTTTCAGTTCACTTCCAAAAAAAATGCTGCAAAGCCCGTACTTTATAGGAGCCTTTGGTATTTAAGGGCGCAGGAAGTTCGTTGCCGGTGCCGCTGAAAAAACAATATAATTTCTACATAATAGGTTCGCGGCCGGTCCGCTTTCCCGCTGCACCCGCGCCAGCCCTTCCGACTCAAAATCCACGAGATTTTTAAAATTTTTTTTCTGAAAGAACGGCTTTTTACAAGCCATGAGGCGTTTGAATTTTTGGATTTATTCATTTATCAACGGAAAAAAGATTTTGTGGCCGCCGGGGTTAACGCTCCCCAACCAATTAAATGTTCCGGGAATGGAAAATATTTATGCAAAAGATCATCCCTTTCCTCTGGTTTGATGACAAGGCACAGGAGGCGGCAAAGTTTTATACTTCTGTTTTTAAAAATTCGGGGATCCTTGATGTGGCACGCTATGATGCAGAAAGTGCAAAGGCTTCAGGGATGCCAAAGGGAAGCGTGATGACCGTGAGGTTTCGGATAGAGGGGCAGGATTTCATTGCCCTCAATGGCGGGCCGGTTTTCACTTTCTCGCAGGCCATATCATTCCTTGTGGACTGCAGCACGCAGCAGGAAGTAGACAGGCTCTGGAACAGGCTCTCTGCGGGCGGGGAAAAACAGCAGTGCGGCTGGCTCAGAGATAAATACGGCGTTTCATGGCAGNNAATAAAGATACTGCTGGCTGCAAGTTACCTTTGGTTTTTTGGCGAAGGCCTGCTGGGGCCGCTGTACGTAATATTTGCCCAGCGCATAGGCGGGGACATACTGGAAATAACAGGGGCATATGCATTGTATTTGATTGTCACAGGCATGCTATCAATAGCCTTTGGAAAGCTTTCCGACACCCACTCCAAGGAAAAACTGATGGTCCTTGGCTATGCGATCAACACCCTTGCGACTTTTGGCTATCTTCTGGTTGACAGTCCGCTAAAACTGTTTTTTATCCAGGCGTTGCTCGGGGTTGCGGCTGCGCTCGCGACACCTACATGGGATTCCCTCTTTTCCGAGTATGTTGACAGGAAAAAGTCGGGCGAGCAGTGGGGCCTTTCGGATGGCGGGCCGCACATTGTCACAGGCGTTGCAATAATTTTTGGCGGGCTGATCGTGACATATTTCGGGTTTGCCGCGCTCTTCATTTTAATGGGCCTGTTCCAGGTCGCGGCAACGATTTTACAGTCGCTTATAATCCACTCGAAATCAGATGGCTGAAGGTTTTATTGCCTGCAGATGCATCGGGAGCGATAATTCCGGTCAAAACCTGGGTGCACTTCCACTAGGATAAATGCCGCCACAAATTTTACCTTCAATGGCAGGGCGGCCGCTTCCTTTGTGTCCTTTTGATATTTGTCCGGTCGCGTGTTGTGAGCGATGGCGCTTTGCCAATAATTTTTCCCATTTCTTTTGCATCCCGTACAATATGCACTGCAGGTTTCCCGAGACTTTCATTGACTTGGCGGAAAACCCCGAGCGCCACATTGATCCCGATTGACCCGACATTTGCGCCGCTCCCCAAAAGTAGCCTGATGACATTGGGGTAGACATTCTTTACCACAACAAAGGGCGCCTTCCTTTTGCCCTGCCTTGCTGAAAGAGCCTGCAGGAACTCCCTTACTGCGATTTCAAGATACTCCCGCTGGACAGTTGCAGAGGGCTTTCCAAACAGGCCTAACCGGACATTTCCTTTCTTTTCAAAAATTCTCCCCTGCCTTGCTATCTCGTCTTTTGATAACAGGGGATGAAATTTCATGTAAAGCTGCGCGGTATTGAATCCCCGGGGCTTTCTTTGGGCGAGCTCAAATGCATGCCGTAAATATTCCATGGCCTGCCCTTTTGCCGCGCCTGGCGCTAGCCTGATTTCATCGAGTGATTCTATTGGCATATAGTGTAAATATGGCGGCAAAGTGGTATTTATAGCTTTAATTCGCCAACTCCCCGAAAGGTTTTGCTGCACCAAAGAGGGCCACAGGCAGGTTTTTTAAGCGGGGATATGTATTTATTGCAAATGCCTTCGCGAAAGAATCCGCGCCCGTTCAGCAGACCGAACCGCGCAAGACCAAATATGGAAACCGTGCATATTGCGCCAGCCACCCTTGTAATACTTGAGGGAGCCAACCTGATGTATTACCGGAAAGTGCGTGCTGCGAGGGCACGCGGGGCATTGATCAGGGAGGAGGACATGCAGGCACGCCAACTTCATCTTGTTGAACTGAGGGGCGCAAGCCCTTTTTTTAAAAACCTTTTTGACCGGCTTGAAGTTATCAATGTTCCGGGCAGGAGGGAACCATATACCCTGCTTTTGAACGGCATTGAGGCGCAGGGAGCGCAGGCCGTAATTGCACTCGATGAGATGGGCGCAAAGCATATGTTCGTGAGGGATTCCAAGAGCGCCCCGTGGCTGCATGTCAGAGCAATCAGCGCAGCGGGCGGGGAACCAGTATCAATTGAGAGGGGAAGCCTGCACAAAATGGATGCCCAGCTAAAGGCAGTGGGCGAAAAGTTCAGGGAAAAGGAGGCAGAGCTAAGGTTCACAAAGGCGCCAGACCTCAAAGCGCTCTCGCTCCTGCACAGGCTTATCTGAAAGCTTTCCTATTCCTTTTCTGCAAAGTATATCCCTGCAAATATGAGCGCTGCGCCAAATGCAAGCGGCGGTGTTATTTGCTCGCCAAAAAAGGCCACTCCAAGCACTGAGGCAACTATGGGCATGAGGAGGACAATCGCCCCCACATTCGATGCCTTGAGGCAGGAGAGGGCATAGGTCCAGAGGTAGAATGCAAGGACGGAATCGAAGATCGAAAGGTAGATCAAAAGGAGCGCGCCATTTATCGAAGAGGGCAATGAGAGGGGGCTTCCTTCAAGCAAAAGCGAGGCAATAAGGAGGAATGGTATTCCAAGCATCGTGGATGCCGCGGTTGCAATGAGCGGGCCGTACTCTTCGGCCTTTTTTTTGAGCAAAATCGTGTAAATCGCCCATGCAAGCGATGAGAAAAGCGCAAGGATGCTCCCTGCAAAGCCTGCAGGAATAAGGACTGATAGCGGGTCGTAGCCATGGAAAATAATGAGCAGGACTCCGGCAATCCCTATAAAAATACCGGCAAGGTTTTTGGCCGTGATTTTCTCTTTAAGGAAGAGGAATGCAAGGAGCGCAATCAGCAATGTGTCAGTAACCAAAACCAAGGACACTTGCGAAGTCGGGGTGAACACTATTGCAATGTTTTCGAAAATGTATGCAAGGGCAATTCCTGTAAGGCCTGCAAGCATGAAAACCGGCCAGTCTTTTGTGAAAGCTTTTTTCAGCAGCGCAAAATTCCCGCCTAGGTAAATCCATGCAAGAAATATTACCGAAGCCAAAAACACCCTTAGCAGCGCAAAAGTGACAGGCGCCATTTCCGCTAAACCCAGTTTGGTTGCGGCAAAGCTCGTGCCAAGCAAAATTACTGAAATTATTGCCGCGGCGTATGCGGCTTTTTGCCCGTCCATTTTGAGCAATAGGGGTTAAGGGGATTTAAATTTATTTACGATTGGCGGTTTTCAGGTTGGAGTGGATTGCAAGCAGTTATTAATTCCAAAAGCGTCTTTTTTTCAGATGAAACCGCAAAGGCCTCCAAAACCAACTGCCACGCGTGCACACATGCTGGGCCTTGACAATAGGGCAGCATACATCAAACTCAAATCCCAAAATGAGGCGCACAGGATAAGCGTGGGTATTTTTGAAGGTTGCCTGTTCAATAAGCCCAGTATCCCCCTGCAGCTAACTGCGGCAAATGCGGCAAAAGCCATAGAAAGAAGGGCAGCGCACATTGAGGCGTTAGGGGAAATCCCTTTCTTTCGAAGGCTTCTCACACGAAAGGCCCCTATCAATATAATGGTTGGGGGCAGGTCGCATCAGCATACATTGCTTGCAAATGGCATAAGGCTCAATGTGGGGTCTGCTATGGCACGTGTAAAGCGCATGGAATACCGGATAGTGGTTGTGCTTGACAAGTGGGGAAGGAAAATGCTATTTTACAAAAGCAGCGGCACGGAGAGCGGACTAGCCGGAAAATGGCTGCCTTTCAAAGAAATCGGTTATGGCACAAAGCGTTCCGGCAGGCTTGATTATGGGATATGGAAATATGAAGGGCACCCCGATTTCCCTGATAATCCACTGGTAAACGGGATTAGCCAAGCAATCGGGGAACAGGAAGGGCTTATAAACACAAGAAGGGTGGATAACGAATATTATGTCAGGGCGATAAATGATTTACTTTGAAAATTTCGGGAAAAAAAGGCAATTGTAAAAACCCAGCCAGCTGTCTAAAGCTTCCCGCGCAAGAATTCAAGCGTTTTTTCCCACGCGTCCCTTGCCTGTGTTGGCGCAAAAGCGGGGTTTGACGGATCTGCAAACGCGTGGCCTGCTTTTGAATAAATGATGATTTCATTGGGGATTTTCAGGCCAATTAGCTGCCGCTCGAACTCGCGCACTTTTTGCACGGAAATGGCATCATCCTGCCCGAAGATCCCAAGCACCGGCCATTTTATTGCAGAAAGCCCTGAATGATTCGTTTGGGCATTGCCATAGTAAATTATTGTCGCATCGAGCTTTTCGCCGGAGAGTGCAAGCTTCATTGACTGCCCTCCGCCAAAGCACCAGCCAATGGATGCGATTTTTTGCGCGTTGTGCTCTATTCGCAAAAATGCAACCGCGGACTGCATGTTCTCAATTGCCCAGACAGGATCAAGGGAGCCTGAAAGCTCTTTTGCCCGCTCCGTGCCGGCTGCTATATGCCCGTTGAACAGGTCCACTGCAAGGCAGGTGTACCCATGGCTTGCAAGGCGGCCGGAAATTGCATGGATGTTGCTGTTAAGGCCCCACCACCAGTGGATTACAACGATTTCGGGAAACGGCCCTTTTTCAACCGGCCTGCAAAGATAGCCGAGGGAGTCTTCAAAGTAGTTCACCCGCTCGGCATTAACGGCATGGCCGCCACTGCGCCAGATGTTTTCGCCAAGCAATGTGCCGCTATCCATAAAACAATAGGTGCAAAAGGCTTTAATCATATATTGGAAAAGCCGGAAAAATTGAAGAAATGCCCCCTGCCGCCTTTGCGCTGTTGGCCATTAAAATTGCAAAAAATCCTGCGCACGATCAAACTAACAATAAATCCAGAACACACCTAAGCAAACCAATTGATTTATAAAATATAATTTTCGATATATCATTAGCGATATATCTGTTGTGGTTGCATTGGCTGCAAAAAATTTCCCCCAAGTGCCCGTGATAGAGGCGCGGCAGGTCGGCAAAGTGTACCCGATGGGCGGATCAAAAGTTGTTGCGCTCGAGGATGTCAATGTGAAAATCCATAAGGGGGAATTTGTTTCGATCACAGGGCCAAGCGGCTCGGGAAAAACAACCCTTCTTGATGTGCTGAGCGCGCTTTTGCGCCCAAGCAGCGGGGAAATATACATAAAAGGGCTGCACCTTTCAAAAATGGACGATTCCACCCTTGCAAAGATCCGCGGCAAAACCATTGGTTTTGTGTTCCAGAATTTTGAGCTGATACAAAAGCTCAGCGCCCTTGAAAATGTCATGCTCCCGCTATGGTTTCAGGAAATTGCTGAAAATGAAAGGCGGGAAATTGCAGCAAATATCCTTGGGGAAGTGGGGCTGGGGAACAGGATGCACCACAGGCCCTATGAGCTTTCGGGGGGGCAGAGGCAAAGGGTCGCGATCGCGCGCGCTTTGGCAGTGGACCCTGACATCATTGTTGCTGACGAGCCCACGGGCAACCTTGATTCCCAGTCAGGGGCAACTATACTTGAGTTCATTGACAGGCTGAATAAAGAGAAGGGGAAAACAATACTTATGGTGACGCACGAGCAGTATGTTGCCCAAAGGGCGCAGCGCATCATCCATATTAAGGATGGCCGGATTGAAAATGAGCAGGCCGGCCAATTCGGGAAAGGAGTAATCAGGAGGGATTACAAGTGAAAAGGAACCTAGTAGCAGGATTTTTGCTCCTTGCGATTGCAGGGGCGGCCTTTGCGGGCAATATGGAGGTAGGGGCGGTAAATTATACGCCGGCACCGGCAATACCGGGAGGTTACATGGACCTTTATGTGCATGTAAACAACAATTCGGGCGTGGATGCCAAGGGCGTGGTCTTTTCTCTCGACCTTGACAGCGCAGATGTAGGGTCTACAGCGCCGTTCTATCTGGACGCAAACCAGGCCGGATTGCGGCAAATAGGCGATGTCAGGGCAAACCAGTCAGCAATTGTAAAATTCCGCTTAAGGGTGGGTTCGCAGGCTAGCGATGGCACTTATACCATTAACCTTGAAGTGGGTGAGGACGGGAAAATAGGCAAATCCGTCCCCTACGCAATCAAAGTGCAGGGAAGAAGGCCCCTGCTCTCAATTTCCGATGCAGGCCCTGCTGAAGTTACCGTTGGCAGGAACACGCCGCTTGTGCTCACAATAAAGAACACCGGGAGCAATGAGGCATTCAACCTAACTATCGGCTTAAGTGAGGAGAGGACAGTCACAAGTACAGGCATCATAGTTGAGCGTGAAATAATCCCCATGGGGGCAGCGAATGCAAGCCTTGATTCGCTCGGGCCCGCAGCCTCAAAGGAAGTCCGCATACCAATACTCATAAACCCGGGGGCGGATGCGAGGGCATATTTTATCCCCATAAAATTCGAATTTTATGACAGCAACAAGACAAAGTACACAGATACTCAATATGTGGGCGTGAAAGTGATAAGCCCTGCTGAAATCGATGCGAGCCTTGCGCAGATTAAGCCCGCACTTGTGGCAGGGCAGGAGTCTGCCATCACAATAGATATCTACAATACAGGGATGGGGGCTGCAAAATACATGAGGGCAAAAGCGGCAGGTGACTTTGGGGCATTTAGGCAGGGCGAGTATTTTATCGGTTCGCTTGAATCCGACGATTCCTCAAGCATCAAAATAGAGGTGCAACCCGCAAATGACGTGAAGCCGGGGGCGCACTATATAGACCTTGAGTTGGCATACAAAGACCAGTTCGGCGAGCCGTTCACGCTAAAAAAGCGCCTCAATGTCACTGTGCTATCAGCCCAGCAGGCTTCACAGGGCGGGATAGGGTTAATACCTATTATAATGGCAGCATTGCTGCTTATTGCCGGCGGAGGCTACTATATGTATAACAGAAGGAAAGGAAAGTGAGGGGCCTGGTCAGGATATGACAAACATAATTGAGATTGCAAAGGTAGCGCTATCCAACCTTTCAAGGCAGGGCCTGAGGAGCTATTTAACCCTCATTGGTGTCGTTATCGGGATAGCCGCGATCGTGACACTGATCTCGCTTGGGGCCGGCCTCAATAATGCAGTGGTGGATCAGTTCGAGCAGCTTGGCTCGAACACGATTTTTCTGACCCCCGGAGGCGCAGGGATGGGGGGCAGCGGGACAGCGCTCCTTGGCGCAACCGAGCTTTCGGACAGCGAAATAGCAAGGATGAAGGCAATTCCGGAAGTTGCAAGCGTCATCGCCCCCTTTTCCACTAATGCAACCATTGAATATGGAAAGGAAGTGCGCAAAATCAGCATCATGGCAGCAGATGCTGCAGAAGCGGATTTTTTCGAGGACTCTGGATTTCTTGAAATCGAGGAGGGCAGGAGCTTTGAGGGCAATGACGGCTTTGTAGCAATCATTGGCCCAAGCATTGCAACCGATGTTTTCTCAAAAGATGTCGCCCTCCATGACCGCATAATCATAAATGGGAAGTCATTCAAGGTAGTCGCGATCGCAAAAAAAACGAGCCAGAGCTTTGGAGGGGGCCCTAATACCAATAACAGCATTTTCATAACAAAGCGCTCTTTCAATGAGACATTCCCTTCGGTGAACCCGATATTTGCCCTTATTAAGGCTGAGAAAAAGGAGGATGTCCAGATTGTAAAGGAAAAAATCGAGAAGATCTTTGAAAAGGATTACGGGAAGGACCAAAAGGAGTTCATGGTCGTCACAAGCGAGCAGGTGCTTGAGCAAATTGACCGGGTACTTGGCATCATACAGATATTCCTTGTCGGGATTGCGAGCATTTCCCTTTTGGTGGGCTCGATCGGCATAATGAACACCATGATCATGGCGGTGATGGAGCGCACAAAGGAGATCGGGGTGATGAAGGCAATAGGCGCCACTAATAACCTCGTGCTCACAATTTTCATCCTTGAGGCAGGGTTCATCGGCCTTGTGGGCGGAATTATAGGGGTAATCATCGGCTATGGACTTGCATTCGGGGTCGGCGCAATCGCGGAGAGCGCCGCGTTTGCGCTCAAAGTTGAGCTTGACCCGATGCTCATAATCGGCGCTATGCTCTTTTCACTCATTGTGGGAATGGCTGCAGGGGCCTACCCTGCAAACAAGGCCGCGCGCCTTGACCCCGTGGATGCGCTGAGGGGATCTGAATGATACGAAACCCCAATTTTTTCAAAGGCGAGCTCAAATACCTCATACTCAAATCCCTCTGCGAGCAGCCATTGCACGGGTATCTGCTCATGAAAAAGATACAGGACCACAGCTTGGGCCTCTGGAAGCCTACCCCGGGAGCGCTCTACCCCGCACTTGAGGCCCTTAAAGCTGAAGGGCTCATTGAAATAAAGAGCGAGGAGTCGGGAGGGCGGTTCAAGAAAATTTACAGGGTCAGCGCGGATGGGAAAAAAAAGTTCAGGGAGCTTTCCGCGCACGTTGATGAGATGGAATCGCTCTATGTCCAGTACAAGAAAGATGTGAATATCGGCGTCGAGAGCCATGAGGACATGCTTTTTCTGGTTAAAATGATACAACGTGCATTCGATGTCCACGGGCTTGGGGTGTATAGGGGAACGCTCTTTGAATTCGCTTCGCTGCTGCGCCGCGGGAAGGTTGGCGGGGAAATGGAAACC
>DUGC01000019.1 GCA_013331625.1 Candidatus Iainarchaeum sp.
TTTTTATCGCTTTTTGCCCGGTGATGGAGGGGGGAAGAATTGATTCCCCTTCGCACGTAAAGGCTGCAGAATATCCGGGGGGTTTTTCGCCTCGTTTAGTGCCGGTACCATCACAGTTATGGTGGGTTTCAGTCAGGTTCACGCCACGTTCCCGTATCCATTGTCGCGTTCGGGTCTTGAGATCAGGATTTTTTCCCAGACCTCCACATCCGCGCCCTCGATTTTTTTGTCATGCATTCCCAAAAAACCGAATCCTGCCAGGGTGTAAAGCTTTTTTGCCCTCCCATTTCCAGATTTCACGAGCAGTGTGACACGCGGGTATCCTTTCACCTTGATGTAATCAAGGGCGTATTCCAAAAGCTCTTTTGCGTGGCCTTTCATGCGGTACTTTTCCCTGATTGTAATCGCGTTTATGAGCGCGCCCTGCGGGCCGGTCTCCACTTCGACAAACCCTGCAAGTTCCTTTCCTATGATTTTTTTGAAAATGGCTATTTCGGGGCTTTGCACGCGCTGGAAAATGTCCTCTTTTGAAAACCCCTTGTAGGCAAACTCGCCGGAAATGATCCGTTCAAGCGCGTCAACGTCGTCCTCGCTTGCCCGCTCAATTGTCATCCGCGCACCCTTGAGACAAACTTTTTGATTTCCTCAAATGAAACCGAGCAGCCAGCAAACTTTGCGGCATAGAGCGCAGCCTCGAGCGCCTGCCTTGACTTGTGGACTTCCTTTTCAAACGAGCCGTCCTCATAGGCAAGTGAAATAAGCTCAACTGAGCGGAACACCTTGATATTGCCAAATCCGCGGCGGAAGTATGATAACGAGTCGCGATCAAGCTTCACGTCGCACCGGTGCCTTTTGCGCAGGAAATTCCCGAGGGCTGAAGGCTCTTCAAGGAGCATCCTTGTGGTCCTCTCATCGATCACAAGCACATCGCTGCCAAGCTCTTTTAGGAGAGCAAGTGTCTCTATCTCCCCGCGCTGCAGAAGTATTATCCGCCTGCCGGAGCAGCTGCAAAGGTCCCTTGTATGGCTTTCAATTTCATTGATCCTGCCCTCAAGTGCGGGAGTGGTGCCCGCAACCCTGATATACCCGTCCTCGACTGCGTCCCTGATCCTTACTGCGCTGAACTCGAAGCGCTTGATTGCAAGGGGTGTCGTGACGCTCTCGGCGTATACGCTTGCAGGGATGATGAATTCAATGCCCTCTTTTTCTGAAAGGTGGCGCAGCACGCGGATGAAGCAGTTGTCGGCAATGGTGATGATGCTGCTCGAATCGAGCACGAAGCTTTTTTTGCCATCATTTTCAGGCGCGTAGGTCATCTTCCAAGCACCTCGCGCAGAGATCTCATCCTCTCCTCAATCCCTTTTGTCACGGGCTGCTCGTCGTGTATCCTTGTGGCGCCGATGTACCTTTGAAGCTCGACCCTGTCAGCGCCTGTGAGCCCGGCGGCGCTGTTGAGGCTCAGGCCCATCGCGTATGCAACCGATGCCTGCTTCATCTTCCCCTTCTCAAAAATGTTGCGCGCATAATTGCTCATCTCATCGTCAAATGCCTCTATCTTCCCGATTACGTTCTGCATGGCCCTGCTGAAATTGTTCTCATCGTTTTCCTGCGCTGCATCTTTTGCTGTCAGGAGGAATACGCGTATGCTCTCGGAAACTTTTGGCCATGCCCTGCTTGAGAGGAGGTGCTCTTTTGTGAGGATTTTATATAACGCGTATGCTATTACTGAAGCAAGCGCCATGTTCCGGTCACTTTTCACGACTGCCTCTTCAATGAAGTCCTTTCCAAGTTCCTTGAGCCCTTGTGGCCTGCGCGATTCAAAGGCCGATACGAGGCTTGAAATGCGTGCGCCTGTTCCGCTTTCCATGCACTATTAATGGTGGTGCGGGATATTTAATTTATCGCAAAAATGCATGCCCATAATCTCAAAACAGGCAGAAATAAGAGGTTTTTTATTCTCAAAAGCTGTCTCTAAATAGATGAAACGCCTCTATCTGCCGGCTTTTGCGCTTCTTTTAGCCACCTGTGCTTTCGCGGTTTCGAGCAATGATGCCGTGAACACCGTGATCACGTCAAACCATTTTGTCTATGAGGGCGAAACCTATACCCCCCCAAATGTGGCGATAGAGTACGAGGATAAGTCCTACTGGGTCATTCCGGTGACTGCAGGCCAGAATGTAGTGACATATTTTCCTGTGGAAGCGCAAACCGGGCAGCTTTCGTCTTCGCGTGCCACAAACCGCGGCCTTTTCGGCCTTGCCGACGGGCTGCGCGAGCTGCAAAGGCTCAAGGGATCGATTTCATCAAATTCAGGGGTTGAGTGGATCTTCACGCAGACCTACCAGTCGTTTTTCAATGAAATGGCCCTTGAATTAAGTGACGGGGTTTACAAGCTGAATACTGTGGAATCCACCCTGAAGTCTTCAGGGGTGGAGGTTGATGTTTCGGCCCTTCGCGTCCAGCTCAATTCGCTCTCTTCGGATGCTGCTGCAACCGCCTCAAAGATCTCTGCTGCAACGCAGGCTGAAAACGCGTTTGTCACTGAACCATCGTCCCTGGCTTTTTCAGCCCTTTCAGGTTCATTCGGCGAAGTTTTTGATTCAATCAGCCAGATGCAGTCACAGTCCCTCATTTACAAAAGCGACCTTGATAAGCTTAAGCAGCAGATATCTGTTGCAAACACTGATGCCCAGACCAAGCAGCAGCTTTTTGCCCTGCTTGAAATGCCATCGCAGCTCTCATCGCTGCGCAGCTATAGCATCTATTCCACCCAGATAAAGGGCTCGATAGATTCGGCGTTTTCCGCAAGCTCGGTGCGGCTTGATTCGCTGCTTGCGGAATTTGACAACAGGATTTTGAAAAATGAATCCTATGGGCTGATTTTTGGCGAGAATGAAAAAATAAGGAAGGAAACAGGGTTCCTCTCCCTTGCGGAAGCCAAGTCGGCAATACTTGCAAAGGAGAGCCGGCAGGCATGGGAGAACCAGCTCAAGGTAAGGGAGCTTGAGCAGGACTATTCGCGCGCCTCGAAATTTTATGACGAGCGCAACTTCGTGCAGGCAAAAAAGTCCGCCCAGAGCGCCATAGAAAATGCGGTTTCAGTTTACAAGGCAGGGAGAAAAAAGGAGGCAGCCCCTGCGGGGATTTCACAAGACCTTCTTTTCAAGGTTGCAGGCATCCTTGTGGTGCTCCTTGCCCTGCTCTATTTGTTCAACAACCGCGGGAAGCTAAAGGGCGCTCTCACAAGCCAGCCTGAGGGTGTTGACATTTATGGCTGAATGGAAAATGGGCTGCAGGGCACATGCATTGGTTTTTGCGTCAGTTTTCCTTTTGGCGCTTTTGCCGCATCCTGCTTTTTCCCAAGAGCTTGCAATGGGGTTTTCCGCTCTCGGGGATTCAAACGGCACTTTTTATACCCTCGAACTCAGATATTACAAATTTATCGTTGTAAATACCTCGCAAAATGAGCTGCGCAATGTGAAGGTGCTGCTCAGGGCGCCTTTGGAATTTGCTTTTGTTGTTGACGGATCCCAAAGGCCGGAGCGCTCATATGAATTTGTGGCAATAAGGCCCGGGCAGGCGCTTGAGCGCACTTTTGAACTCAAGGCCCTCTCTCCAACATCTGGCCAGGTGGAAATAAAGGCATTTTATGGCACCGGCCCGCAGCTCAATAACACTGCTTCCGTGCTTGTGCAGGCTACAGATAGCGGCCTTGCACTTGACGCAAAACTGGATGGCGCTTCAGTTGTGCCTGGCAGGGAATCAGTGATTGATTTTACGCTAATAAACAGGTCTGGGCAGGCAATCACAAACATCCGCGCCGAGCTGTTTTCAGGCGCAAATGCCCAAATCCAGCCTCCCCCATTTGAAGTCCCGTCCCTGAATGCTGGTGAGGGCGTTAGCGGTAAAATGGCATTCGCGGTGCCGCAGGATATAGGGGAAGGGGATGTTGTATTGCGTGTCTTTTTTGATGATGCTTCCGGCGCCCATGCGCTGGAGAAGGCATTTCCCATAAAAGTTGAGGACAGGGGATTTGTCGTGCTTGCAATAATAATTGTGATTTTGCTGCTTGTGATAATCCATTTCTATAAAAAATATGCTGGAAAGGGCGGCGATTCCCGTCCTGAAGGGAAAGTGCACAAATCAACGGGGAAACCAGACGGGAAGTTTGCTCACGGGGATGGCGGGCATTAAAATGAAAAAGTTATATTGCAAATGCTGAAAACTCAGTGAATAATCAAAAAAAGGGTTGAATGATTTTTATTGCGGTTCATGCCGAAATCTCTATTATGTCCCCGTCTTGGAGCATGTGGTCTTTTGAGACGCGCTGCCCCGGGAATTTTGCCGAGCCCCATACGCGCGCGTACTTGAGGTTTTGGGCAATGTCCTTGTGCACGAACTGCGCGACATCGCTTATCGTTGCGCCCTTTGCCAAAACGAGCGGATCGCTGTAATCGGGCTCGTTGCCCGGCTTTTTTGTATAGACAATTATCTTTTCAAGCAGCGAGAAAATGCTTTTGGCAAGCCCCTCATCGTTTTTCCAGCCGAATGTGCTCAGGAAAAGGCAGTTCTTGTAATCAAGCGTTTTGTCCATGGCTTCCAGCAGCTTTTCGCGCGTTGTAGGCTCTTCCAGAAGGACGCTTGCCTTGAAAATGTGCATCTGCTTGAGTATTTCGGCAAGCTCTTTTTCTGGCATCTGCAAAAACTGCTTTCCGCCTATTGTAATGCCGTTGAATTCGGTATCCTGCACAAATATCCTTGGCTTTTTGCGCTCAACTATGATCCCTACATTTGAAAGCTCCTTTATTATTGCCTGCTTTTCCTCCCCGGTCCTGTGCAATAGTATCAGGGCGTCGGCGTTGCGGCAAAGGCTCAGTAGCTGCGTGCCATTCGCCTTCCCCTGCGAGCTCCCCCCGATGAGTGCGGGCACTTCCACGAGCTGCACCTTTGCCCCCTTATAATCCATCATGCCGACCTCCGGTTTGGTTGTTGTAAACGGGTATGGCGCGACTTCGACCTCAACCCCGGTAATGGTTTTTAGCAGGAGGCTCTTTCCGGAATTCGGCATCCCGATGATTGCTATCTGGCCGTCCCCGTCCTTTTTCACGTTTAATGAGTAGCCTCCGCCCTTCTTTTTCGCCTGTTCCTTTTGCTTTTCGACTTCCTGCTTGAGCTTTGATATCTTGTAGGTGATTTCCGCAACAAGCTTTTCGCTCGCCTTGTGCTTTGGGGCATTTTTATACATCTCTTCAAGCCAGCGCAGCTTCTCTTCGGGCGTTTTTGCCGCCTGGTATTTGTCCTGCGCGTTGAAGAACTCCGGCCCCGGGTTTGTTGTCATGATAACAAGTAACGGATGCTAATCCTTATTAATATTACAAGAAAGCGCCCTCAATTCACAACAAGCCGTGAGGCGGCAGATTGAATGTGCATTATCGGCTTATTTTCCTGCACTCATACACCGCGATCTCTTCAAAAAATCCCCTTTTCCTTGCAAGGACGCTAAATTCCATGCCCTGTTCCCTGAGGGCCTGTTCGGTTTTCTTATATCCGTTGAAGTCTGTTTGCAAAAAGAAGCACCTGCCCCCTTCCCTTAGGTGTGATGGCATCTGCGCAAGGAAGCGGCCTAGCACCTCCCTTCCCATCCTGCCCCCTCCGTCAAGGTCGGTGAACCTGATTTTTCCGCTTGCAACATATGGCGGGTTGAAAATGATCACTCCCGCCTTTTCAGGTATGGCGGAGAACAAATCGGATTTGCGGCAAATGACCCTGCCTTTAAGCCCCGAGTTCCTGCAGTTTTGGAGCGTGACACTGAGCGCCTCCCCATTGATATCGGCTGCAATGACCCTTGCAGCCCCCAGGAAGAGCGCATTGAGTGATTGCAATCCGGCGCCGCAGCCCATGTCAATTACATTCTCCCCCTTGCCGATTTTCACGCATTCTGCAAGCAGATAAGAGTCGTCTGAAGGGTAATAAGTGGTTTTGCCGCAGTGGTATTCTTTTCCCGCAAAAAAGAATTTGAGGGGATTGTACCCTGTGCTGTTGGTGCGGCTGTCATCGCTGCTGTTATAGCTTTTTTTACTGTCCGGGGTTCGTGTCATTGCGGTTGGAGCACGCGGCATTTTCCGGGTGCATTGAGCAAAAAGAATCCTTCAGGTAATCAATGCCCGCTGTCTCGCGGCAGTCGATGAGGAATGTCCCCGGCCGCGTAATATTGAGTTCCTGTACTGTTTTCATTGCATTGTTGAGTATTACCCTGTTTGTATCAATGCATGTCACAAGCGCGTTTGCATCAAGGCCCGCCCTGTTGGCGGCCCTGTCAAGCTCAATTGGCGTGAGGGGGATTCCAAAGTGGTTGCTCAGGGTGCTGCAGCCAAATACTTCCGGGGTTGTGAGGATTGTCTCATCGCCCTTGAATGGGTTGTTGCAGTATATTCCTGCCATGGCTCTCTCAAGCTCGATGTATTTGCCCTGCTGCGAGGCGCATGAGAGGAACAGGTTGCCCCTTGAGGAATTGGCGTCCCATGATGCGTTTGTCTGCGCGTACGAAAACCTAATGTCAGTGCTTTGGTTGAAGTCGCGTATGAACTCGTGGAGCAGCGCCCTTTTTGAGGTGAATTCGGGCTGGTAATAATCGTCAAACTGCACTACTGTCGGCTTATCGGTGCTGCAAAATCCCGCTACTTTTTCAAGGAAGTACACCGGGTAATAGTAATTGTCATTGAGGTTGAGCTCTGGGGCGATATATGCGCCGGAGAGCTTTTTTATCAAATTGGCCTTGTCATCAAAGCTGCTTTTTGTGGTAGGGTAAAATTCCATTTTCTGCGCATCAATTATTGCCATCGGGGCCGTGTCAATCCGGTATTTGCTGATAAGGGCCTTTCCTTCCTGCGATGATGCCTCGACTTTCTTTAGCGTATAGGGTATCTGCCTGACTTTGAAAAGCTCCTCTATGGTGTTTGTCTCCCTGCATGACTTGCATGCGTCAGAATAAAGCATTGTTATCGGCACTGTGCGGTACTGCACGTCATTGACCGCGTTGGTGTCATTGCCGTTTGGCTGCACCGGGGGCTTTATCAAGGTAATTGCAATTGCCGCCCCCGCCAAAATTCCCACGATAAGGAGCATGCCCAAAAGAACATATGGCGGCTTTGCGCCCTCATGCTTTGGTGCAGGGTTGCTGTCAAGGAATTTTTCCTTGCCCTCAGATATAGCCCCTGAAACCGTGTCAGGCTTTGCTTTTTGGGTGGTTGATGCCATATAGCTCACGTATAAAGGTTTTTCCCTCTAGCCATTAGTATTGAGGATGTTTTTTAAAACGTGTTATTTATGTTAGCAGATTCGCACTGCCATCTTGATTCTTTTCCCAGCCCCCAAGCTGTTATCGGAACTGCAGTATCTGCAGGCGTTGGGGTGATGGTTTCGAATTCAACAAACCTTGCTTCAATGGAAAAGAATATTTTCCTGGCCTCGCGCTATAAGCAAGTGCGGTGCGCCCTCGGATTGCACCCTGTGGACCTGCTTTTCATGGAAAGGGAAAGGGCGCAGGGGTGCATTGCATATTTAAAAGCAAATATCCCGCATGCAAAATCCATCGGGGAGGTAGGCCTTGATTTCAAGTACGCGGCAAATGACATGCAGCGCAGCATTCAGGAAAATTTTTTTACTGAGCAGGTGGAAATTGCCCTCGAAAATGGCCTGCCATTGATAGTGCATTCGCGCTATGCGGAAAAGCGCTGCCTTGAAATCCTTGCCCGGCTGGGGGCAGAAAGGGTTCTCATGCACTGGCTTACAGGCAATAAAAAAAGCGCCGAAGATGCGGTTTCCCTGGGATATTTCATTTCCTGCGGGCCGGTAATCCTCAACGACCCCGCAAGCGCCCAGGTTGTAAAATCAATCCCCCTTGAAAACATCCTCCTTGAAACCGATGCGCCGGTAAAATTTGGCGGAAAGCCTTCTGACCCATCATGGGTGAAGGGTGTTTGCGCAAAGGTTGGCGGGCTCAAGGGGCTGGATTATAGTAATGTTGAAGCAGCCACGTGGAGTAATTTTAAGCGGTTATTTCGGGAATAGCTTTATATTAGGTTATTGGCTGACTTCTTTATGTCTTCACTGACTTTGTTCCTTGTAACGCTTATCATTGCGCTGATTATGGGCAATGTGCTGCTCTTCCTTTTCAATGGCACCGCAAGGGCGCGAAGGGCGGCTGTTGCGTCCATTCCTGCCGCAATGCACGTTTCCTCCTCAACTGTTGCTGTGCAAAAAGTCCATGCAGATGATGACGGCGCCGCTTCAAATGCAAAGATAATGGCGCTTGAAAAAAAAATTGAGCTCGCGCACAGGCGCATACAGGACCTTGAAGGGGTAACTGCAAGGACCCCGCTTGTAGGGGCTGGCGAGCCGGCGGATGAGGCGCTCAGGCAGCGCTTTGAAAAGCTCGAGCGCTTCAAATCAACCGCGCAGGCCGAGCTTGTTGCAATGAAGGAGATATTGGCCGAGTTGCAGAATAACCACATCACTGTCAAGGCGCGCACTTTCAAAAACGGCCGGCAGAAGGAAAAGGACATTTCGCGCGAGGAGATGCACAAGATCATCTACCGCTCGTCATCGTGAATTATTATGCATTTAATTGCAGGTCATTTCGCGTCCGGAGCGGTTGGATGTCTAGATTAGTATTGAAGGATGCAACAGGCCCATTGGAAATCAGGGCAGGCGCCAAGAGTACCTGGGGCGCATGCGGCCTGAGCAGGAAATGGCCCGATTGCGACGGCTCGCACATTCTGGCTAAGGATGAATTGCCGGGCAAAGTATACCGTTACAATCCTTGCGGAACAAGGAAAATTGTGGAAGGCTAATTTTCCTTCCGCTTCCAAGTCTTCCTCTCTTCACGGTCTTGTGAAATGTTGCGCAGGTGCTTTGCAACAACGCTAGCAGCCCCCACTACAGGCTCGAGGTCATCGCCTTTCGGGAGGAATTTTATCTTTCCACCCTTCACCTTGAGCGGCGCCCCGTCCACGATGATTTGCGCGTCGGCAATAACTGAGAGCATTTCGGAGATTTTTTCAATCGCCCCGGCCTCTATCTGGTTGAGGTCCTTTCCGCTGCTGCGGCACAAATCGATTGCCTTTGCATTGAGCGTGACTGAAACAGACCCCAGCATCCGCTCAGAGACTATTTTTTCCTTTGCCGCAATGTCGCCTGTCTTTTTGCTATCGCGCAGCTCGCGCACGCAATTTGTATCGGCAAGAACGCCCGTGATGACCATCGGCCCGCTATGCTCTCCCCTTCCGGTCTCATCAATTCCTATCACAAGCTCCTGCACAAGGCCCATTAGCGCCAGTATTTCTCCCTTGAGTTCCTTTGAGGCAGGCCCTTGTATTGAAAGTTTTCCGGATTCATAGAGGGTAATTGTGCACCCCTTTGCCTTGACGCGCATTTCCTCAAAATAATTGGTGGTGGCCCCTCGCTCAAATGCCGCAAGGACCTGCTTTAGCTTTTCCTTTTGGGCCTTGCCGAAATTGAGTGTTTCCTGCATATACAAACATCTGTTCCAAGTAATTATAGGAGTATTTCCTCATATTAAAAATGTGCCTGCCCCTAAA
Source organism: Candidatus Iainarchaeum sp. (assembly GCA_013331625.1). GTDB lineage: Archaea > Iainarchaeota > Iainarchaeia > Iainarchaeales > Iainarchaeaceae > UBA10205 > UBA10205 sp10205u. The sequence goes on from DUGC01000019.1 coordinate 9,600, forward strand.
AACCCCGGATTTCCCCCTGTCAGGGTTTTTTTATACTATTTTTCCTACGTTTAGGGTATGGATTCAAGGCAGCTCGGGCTTTTTGTCATCGTTTTGGGGGTTGCCCTCATCGTGTTTGAATATTGGGCTTCTTACTGCTCGCTTCGCGTGGATGGCCTGTGCTTTTTCCCCTTCTCGCCATCAGGGGTTGATGAGAGGTTTCCGCTCTATTCACTGGCAGTGCTGGCATTCGGGCTGCTGGTATATTTCGGTTCAATAGAGCCAAAGGTGAAGGCTGAAGTCCACTGATAGTGGACAGGGGGGGCATTGAATTATCGATTTTTTTTTGGAAAATTATCTTCACTGGTTTTGGGCGTAATCGGACCGCCGCATATGCGGCGTTTTACCTGAGTTCCTGCTCTTGCATAAATAGCTTTCTTTGCCCTGCATACTTTCCATGCTTTTCATCGTATACTATCTGCATGTGCGGGTATGCAAGCCCGATGTCGGGGCATTTTTCGACAGCTTCCATAAATGAGCGCACGATGGAGTGCTTTGTGTCCCTTATCGAATGCAGATCGGTTTTGTATAATACGTTCAGGTCAATTGATGAGGCGCCAAGCGACATCAGGATCCTTGGCTTTGGGATCTCGATTTCAGATGCTATTTCTGCCGTCCTGAGTATTTCTATTTTTTCCTGCACTGATTGCTTCACAAATCCCCTGCGCAGCCTCTTTGATGCCTCCTGCAAAAGCCCGACAGCTTCCTGCCACGACTTTTTCTCGGCAAAAGTCACCGGCGAATTGTTCTTGAGGTATTTTTTCACGCTGTTGGTAGTTACCGATTCAAGGATATCAATTGCCTTGCGCCAGTTGCTCTCGTAAGTGATAGAAACCGTGATGTCATCGGAGTACACATCCCCCATCCTCGAATAATTCAGCACGGGGTTTGTGAGTATAAGCTCATTTGGAATTGTTATTATCTGGTCGCTTTTCGTCTGCGCGGCCGGCCTTGTTCCCTGCACGCGTGTATACATGGTGTTTATTGACAGGACATCGCCGCGGATGCCGGTAACTTCTATGCGATCGCTTATGTTGAACGGCTTTGTGAGGACTATTGTGAGCCAGCCGACAAAATTGAGTATCGGCTTTTGCAGCGCGAAAGTGATGCCAAAACCAATCAGCCCGATTGACGTTATGAGCGCGCCGACATCCTTGAAAATGGTTGAGAGCAGAAATATTCCCACAAATGCCCACACAAGGTAGCTATAGAGCGTCAGGATGACCCTGATCTCCTTTTTCTTGCCGCGGTTTTCAAGGTACCTTGAGATAAGGAACTTTGAGATCATAAGAAATATTTGCGTTCCTGCCACAAGTATTGCAACTTCGGCAATGAGGGGCCAGAGGGTGTTGAGGGATGCGTTATTGAGCGCTTGGGAAATGATTGTTTCGAGCAGGAAGCTGCCATAAACATAGAGGAAAATCAGGGCTGCGAGCACAACAGCCATTTTTCCGGCTGCCAGGGCTAATCCGCGCATTTTTTGCTCTTCCATTTTCTTTCACTGGGAGTTTGGCTCAAAAATTTGATAGTAGCATTTACGCTTTAACCTATATTTAAATTGTTGGATTTGAGGGGCGCAAATTTGCTTTTCAGTTTTGGAAAAACGGCCCGTTGCAGAGTTCATTGTATTTTGGGTCAGGGTACATAGTTGTTGGGAATTGCGCCCCTCAAACGAATATAAAGTTCAGTTTTTTCACTTTCAAGGTTGACAAATAGGCAGGGATTTTGGTTTTGAAATGCATATTTCGAGTTGAATGTATGGATGCGCCCCCTCTAAGGAATTTGAATGGGCAGTCTTGCCCGCCTTGATGCCATAAAGCCACTTTATGGGCAAAGACGCCCGCTGCGCATTGTAGATTTCGTTGTATTGTGCTCTTGAGAGGCACTTTTCGGAATGGAATGTATGAATGCTCCCGCTTCAAGGAATAAAAAGGCCAGCCTGAAGAGATCCAAAACATGTCCAGTGGCTGGCTCATGCTTGGGTGAGAAGGCTTAAATCCTAAAGCGTATTTCTCTGTTATATGCCTGCGAGGAATCCTCTTGGAAAGTTCTATCTTGACTTGATGCCAAAGGATCAAGGGTGGAAATTAGGGTCTGCTATTAGGCGGATGGGTGTGGAAGATAAATTAACGCCAAGTGCCGCCCTTAATGCCTGGGACATCCACAAAAGTGCAGGCGTTCCTTTGAGAATGGCGATTGAATCACAGCTCCAGCCTGCCACAAGAAACCCACTTTCATCAGAAGTCATAAGGGAAACCGCAAAGAACCTTCATTCGTCTTTTCAGCTTGTGACAAAGGGGGGGCGGGCAAGGGTATCGGTGAGCCTTCAAGGCCGCACAATTACAGACCAGAAAAAAGGTTCATATAAAGTCAATGGATTGCACCATTTTACTGCATTGGCTTTCAGGGTTATGCCTGCAAGCTCGGAAATCAAAAGATTTGACCCGAAATTGCATAATTGGCTCAGGAATGCGGATGCGTTAAATTCAATGTTTATTGTTGAGGTTGGCTTTGCAAAAATCGGGAAAAAACCAGTGCTTGTTGTTACAAATGCACAGGCAACTAGGCAATTCTATTCCTTAGCTCCAAGCCAAAAGAAAATGTTCAAAGAGTCTTACCCTGCAATTTTAAAAGGTGTCCAAAAAGCCAGTGGTAATTTGCCGCTTTTGATTCCGACCAATAAGGCCGTCCAGGAAATGCTCCAGGCGCTTTTCGGGCATTCAGTGAGTGATAAAGTACTTGATGAGTTTTATGACGGCTTTTCCGCAAAAAGAGGCCGGAGAAGGGCTTCACTTGAAATCAAAAACGCATTGGATGGAAGAAAATTTAAGGCAGAATTCTGGGTCAAGTAAAACCAGGCACAAATTTCGAATCTGTTTCTCACTTTCAAATTTTACATATATTTAAATTGTTGGATTTGAAAACTGGTTTTCATATCGTTTCAGAGTTTGTCGTAGATGTTTTTCCTGTGGCCTATCCTGTGCACAGTTACTTCCTTTTTTTCAAAATCCAGCATGGCAATGATGCGGTAGTCGCCGACGCGCGTTTTTGAATAATCGCAGTCTGCAAGCGCCTCGAATTCCTTTTCAGGATTTGCCTTTGCGCCGTCCAGCTTCTTGGCTATCCTTTGCTGGCTCTGCTTTTCTAGGGAGAGGAAGTCCTTCCTTGCCTTGTGCGTGAAAATGATCTGCCACATCAAAGCCCTGCCTCTTTCTTTACTTTTTCGAAAGAGACAGTTTTTTTCGTCTTTGACTGGTATAGCGCTTCGAGCAGCCCTGCCCGGAACTCGCTCTTGTATTTGCCTTCCCCGTCACCTTCCGGAACGAGCGCAACAAGCTTGTTGAGAACATCATCCATGCTCTCGCGCTTGTACTCCTTGAGGCTCTCCAGCTTGCCCTTAGTTTCGTCCGAAACCCTTACAGTAGTATACATATACTATCATATATGCGCATATATGGTTATAAATGGAACTTGGCAGGCTTGGCATCGCGCTTTGCCGATTTGTGTTTCGGTTCAGGGCGCATTGTTGTATGGACGCGCCACCTCCAAGGAATTTAAAGGTCAGCTTGGGAGATTTTCAAATAATACAAAAAGTGATTTAATTGGTTTTGGCTTGAGTTGGAGTGTGCCAAAATATGCAACTTAAACATCGCGACCGTGAGAATAATGCAAATTTTTCCCTTTTTAGTTAGCTATTGTTCACAACTTCCCTACTACATTCCGCCTTTCAACTCCGCCATATATTTAAATATGATTAGCCGCAGGAATACTTCTGATGGTGGGGCCTGGAATAGTAAGCTCCTTTGGGGCAGAAACTCCGGGAAGCCATCTTTTAATAAGAATTCCGACCGGTG
>DUGC01000104.1 GCA_013331625.1 Candidatus Iainarchaeum sp.
CCCCTTTTAGGGGCGGGTCGTTTTGCCGCTTTATAAATTAATTCCGCAATAGCCAGCTACGGACTGGCACTAAACATTGCAAAGAATTTTTTTTAATGAAAAAAATTGTTTTTCCGGGGATTTTCGGCGGTATTTTTTTGCCAACTGATACGTTTATAAAGAAGTTTGGTTCTATTAGGCTCAATGAAATTTCCTGTCATTGTACCAATAATGCTCGTGGCGCTCCTCGTGCTTGCCTCTTACCCTTCAGCAGCCTACGTGCAGATCAATGCGGTGAACGGCCCCTTCGTGACCGACTCGAACATCTTGTTAATAGCAAAAGTGTATGACAATAACGGTGGCGCCAAAAACAATGTCGACCTCAACACTTATGCCGTGAACCTTGCCACGGGCGAGGCGACAAACCTGCGCTATGATGGCAGCGTGCAGGGCATCCTGTTCAGGGGGGATATCAATTTCTCTGCTGCAGGGGACTACAACATTGTTGCAATTGATTTAAATGATTCCGTGAGTTCGACCGTTTCTATTAAGGTGCGCCCGCTGAGCGGAATCACCACAAGTTTCAATTCCCACAACCCCCCGTTCAATATCAACAGCGGCGAGGACATCAATTTCACGCTGCAGGGAAAAAACGGCGCAAGCGTTGACACAAATGCGATTCTCCGGATTAAGCTCGTGTCAGATGCCAACAACAGCCAGGCTTCGCCCACCGTTGACATCAATGCGAACGGCTTTGACCAGAATGCCATTGACACATCAAGCCTCTCGCAGGGCCTCTATTATATAGATGTAAATAACGGGCTTGCGCTGATCCCGATAACAGTGTTCAAGTTCAAGGCATTTTTGAACCTTCAGGACGACCTGAACAACACAACAACCGTATTCGGGCAGGGGAAGACAGTCACCATCATCGGAAGGGCTACGAACTTTGACGGGAATGACAATTATACGATTTCAAGCGCTGTTGTGACCGTGACCACTCCGGCCGGCAGCACAAGCACGCTTGCCACATGTACTACCGGCTCGCAGTTGAAGTGCACTTACAGTATCGCCCCGGATGCCAGCGCGGGGGATTATACTGTGAATGCGGGCATCACGGTTGGTAGCGATTCCATCAATGTGAGGAGGGGCTTTACCGTTCAGGCATATTCCATGAATTTCTTTGCAAAAGAGTTCACTGGCGGCAAGGCAGGCAAGGAAAAGATGCCAAGTGTCTACCCGACGAACTCAGACGTGAACTTCGAAGTGCACTTCACTGAAACATCAAGCGGCCTTGAAATGAGCGGCGATGTGAACATGAACAATAGGTTCTGCCAAGACCAGAACATTTCCGTTTTCATACAAAAAGTGGGGGACAAGGACGTCAATTCCATTCCGGATATCAATTATTATCGCGAGGCTAACCCGAATTACTGCAATATCAAGATAATTGCCCCCAGCGTGCAGGGCACATACACAGTGGCCGCAGTCGCCAATGTGGGCGCCCAGACTCTGCGCAAGAGCACGGTCCTCAATGTCCAGAATTTCATGATATTCAGCATGCCTGTAGCCCCGGACACATACGATCCGAACACGCCGTCCGGAAAATTCACTTTCTATAAAGGTGAGAGTGTGGGTCTGAACCCAAGCTATGTGGACCTTAATGGAATCCTTAGCCCGAAGATAGTGCGGGTGAGGCAGATAAAAGTCTTTGAGTCCTCCGGAGTGAGGACTTTCTCTGGAACTGACGTGAACTGGAACTCTGACAAGAATATAATGACACTTAGCGCATCGGCAGTCAACACCCTTGCAGGGGGATTCAAGCCGGTAGAGGCAGTGGTGGATGTCAACATGGTCAATGTCCCAGACGCCAACAGTGTCACCGCATTCGGGATGTTCAAGCTCAATGTGATGAACCTGAGCGCGCAGCTTGTCAGCACAACGGATTCCAACGCAACGCGCAAGAGCGAGAGCTTCGGCCCGGCTTCAGTCGGCCTTGACGAGAACATCCATGTAAAGGTGACTGCCTTGAGCGGCACCGCAGGCATTTCAGGCGCCGCAGTGAGCCTGCAATCCATGAGAAACATGGACACGTGGGAGGAGGTTGACACTTCAGGAGTGGCGTCAAAAGTGACCGATGCAAACGGCAACGCAACCCTTACCATAGGCAGGCTGCAGGATCTAGGCCTTGGCAGTGGCGGCTATATGGTAGAAGCGAAGGTCACCACGACAGACGGCAATGAGGACACTGCTGAAACATTCTTCGAGGCGAGGCGCTTTGTGGTTTTCCTGCAGCCGCTCGATACAAGGACCGGCACGCAATGCCAGTTCGCGCAGAATTTCCGCAAGGGCGGCGACATGAATTTCGTCATAAGGGCATTCAACCCCCGATTGGGATTTGGCGCAGGCGACGTGAATGTAAGCATCACGCGCTCAATATCCCCGCTCAAAGTGCTTTATTTCGGCTCGCCGAGCAAGCCGCAATTCCCGCCAATTGAAGTTCCGGACGTGAATTTTGATGTCAATTCTTCCTATCCCTGCATGTCAATGGGCGGAGGCCCGGTCGCGCCATCCACAACGGACCTTGCAGAAATCAGCATTTACAAGACCACGGGGCAGTGGCAGGCCGGCTTTTATAACATCTCCCTGCAGGTCGATGCCAATGGCGGGACATTGGACGGTAACAGGGAAATAGGCCGCGGCTTTATGCAGTTGCAGTCCTTTATGTTCAATGTATCCCCCGCGCAGATTAGTCAATACGGCGCGCCAACCGGAAAGCCGGGCGGGGCTTTTGACCTCAATGTCACGCTTGCAGGCGCCACCGGCAGCGCCACGGTTAGCGCCAAGCTTATAGACCCTAACGGCGGCGAGAGATTTGAAATGGCGGAAAGCGGCGAGAATACCACTGACCTCAATTTAGGTTATGCGAATTCGGATGTCAATGGCTATAGGGCAGAAAGCTATAATTCGCCTGATGACTGCAATGCAACCTACTGCCCGAGCAAGAGCATCACCATGAATTCCCTCAATGCGGCGCAGGTAATCGCGCGCGACCAGAATGTGCTTAGTGTCATGATCCCCTCAAGCGCAAAGCAGCAGGATTACATGATTGAACTCACGGCAACCGATTCAGCAGGGGCGAGTGCGACAGGGGATGTGTTTTTACAGATAAAGACCTTCAAGCTCATTAACTTTGGCTGGTGGGACACGATGTATGGCGTTTGGGGAATGAATGATAATGCTGAACTGGACTGGAACGCGACGGATGTTGCGTCTGGGCAGGCATATTACCGTTATCAGCCGCAAATGGGCGCTGACGGAGGATCCATGCCCACGATAGATCTTAATTTCATGGTCAATTACACCAGCAGGGCCCTTATTGTGGATATAAACGGCGACCGGAATTTCATGACCCCGAATATGGATCAGAATATAACGCCAGGGGCGTTCTTGAGCAACCGTGTGGCCACTACAGACGCCAACAAATTCATAATCACGGACATATCGCGCGTTGGCGCCCAGGAACCGGGGATCAAGTTTATCAGGCGCAGTGCGCTCGACGCCAACAGCAGCAACTTCGGCTATATCGGTGCATACCCCGCCGACACGAATTTCACCATACCCGTCCTCGTGAAGGATGCGAGCGGCCTGCCTATGGATGCCAATGTCACCGTCACTAACATCGCGATTTACAATCCGGGAAGCTTTTTCCCGACCTATATGTCGTCGAGGAGCTGCTCTGGGCTAGCGGAACTCATATACTGCAACCTGTCCGCGGCGGATTTCAATTCCGTTTATGACCAGACAGATGCCAATGGCCTTGCGGTCGTCAATATGCGTGTCGGAAAGCCCGGAAGCAGGCTCATGCTTGAAATGACCGTGTGGAGGACGACAGATGAAGGCACTGCCCTCGGTACGACGCAAAAGCTCCAGCCCTTCGAAGGGCCAACAATAGATGTGAAGAAATACACCGTGACCACACTCGTCACAGGGCCGCGCGTGAGGATGGATTACAACTCGACTTTAAGGTCTTCGGTTTCAGACCTCAACATATTTGACATGCTCACTTCGGCAGCAGTGGACGCTTCAAGGCTTGATGCCTACATAGGGGTGTATTATGGCGCAGTCGGGGACAGGAACGGCTTGCTGGGGGACATCAATGCCGATATGAACTGGTACTTTGTGAGGGTTGACGCCAACACTCTCTGGGTCGATGATGACAAGAACATTGCCATCAATCCAAGCGCCGCTGAGCAGGGGGCGTTCAGATCGTTCGCATGTACTGACTTCAATTCACAATGCGCCATCACATACGCCGCTGGCAGCGACACGAGGATGTACTGGAACAGGGACACGAATTCAGACACGAACGCGATGGACAGTAATATTACATTCTATCCCGTCTATTCCGATCCGTTCAACCCGCAGAACGCCCCCAACAGGGACGCGAACGTGCAGGTGGCGGTCACCTTGACCAATCTCTCAGGTGTCAGCCTTTCGGATGTTTACAACATTTCAAATGTGCGCCTCGAGAACTATGCGCAGTGGACCACGCAGGCGCTCAGCCCAGCGAGCTATTCGAACAAGGCCGGTACAACACTTATAAGCATCGGCAAGCTCAGTGATACCAACAAGAGCGCCGGCCAATACAGCCTCGTGTTCAGGCTCAGGGTCGGGAGCGGCGCGGAAACCGAGGAAAGGGCGTTTTTAAACGTAAAGAACTGAAGGGTGAAGACGTATGATGCAAAAAAAGCTGTTATTGGTATTCGCTTCAATGGTTTTCCTGGCCGCGGGTGCATTTGCGTCGGGGGCTCTCTCGGTTTCGCTCAATTCACTCGACCCCATAAACGTGGGCGGCTCGGTCACTCTGACCGCGACGGTGAGCGCGAGCGGCGACAACGTTTCAAACGCGCAGGCCAGCATAACCCTGCCAACAGGGCTCACCTCAAGCGATGCGACAACCCAGAGCATAGGGACCCTGAACGCGGGCAGCAACAGCTCCAAGAGCTGGAACATCACGGGCGGCTCGAGCGGGACATACACAATCACGGTTTCAGCAAGTGGGGACAGTGTCACAACACAAACCGCAAATGCAACCCTTACCGTGAACGGCGCGGGATTCATCACTGTGAGCACGACAACTTCGCCCGCATCCACGCTGACCGCAATTGACCAGACAACGACCCTCGCTCTCTCATTTTCAAACACCGGCGGCTCAAGTTCCACAGTCACTGTCGCTACGACTCCTCTCACTGGCCTTACAATGACAAGCGGAAGCTCTTCAAATATTTTTGACCTCAATGCAGGCCAGAGTTCCTCGCTTTCATGGGCATTCAGAATGGATACAGCAGGTGACAAGACCATATCAGTTGCAATAACAAGCACAGCCAACAACCCCGATGACCTCTCATTTTCACTCACTGGCCCTGCTGCTGCGCAGACAACTCCCCAAAGCCCGGGCGGAAGCGATACCAACACAAACACTTCTGCTAGCCCCCCAAGTACTGATGCCGGGAATGTAGGCGGAGTGAGTAGGGGCAGTGACGAAAGCGGCGGCTCTGAGCCTGATGACGGATCCGGCACACCGGAAAATCCGCAAGTCAGTGCAGATTTGTGCAAGAATGTAAAATGCGCAGATAAGAATCCCTGTACTACCGATAGCTGCACTCCCGAGACCGGCAAGTGCAAATTCACCCCAAAGCTTGACGGCGCTCTGTGCGGAGATAATAAATTCTGCAGCGCAGGGCTGTGCAAGGAAAAAGCAAAAGCAAGTGCGCAGGCAGAGCAGCAAAAACAGGGGGCTGATAACAACGGGATTGTTGCGCTACTTGGCGGCCTTGGCATAATCGGCATAGTTGTCGTGATAGCGGCACTCGCAGCTGTTGCATACCTTGTCTTTTTGCGCAAGTGACTTCCGGGCTGCAAAAAACCCTTTTTGAAGGGCCTTTGCAAAACTTTATTAACTTCCATTCCAAGACGGATTTTTTTGTTCACTCGTGAGTGAAATACGCAACCGGCCTTTTTCCCTCTGCCGAATCGATTATGCAAAATCCCTTTTTTTCAAGGTAGAGGTGCTGCCCCTTTACAAGTTCCATCGCCTCGATCGCCCCAAGCTCCCTCCTGCCGTCGGGCAAAACAAGCTCAAGGTCCATCATCTCGAAAATCCACGAAACAACTTTCTTCCCCTCCATGCCGGTCCCCGCAAACTTCCCCTGCAAACTGAACCCTTCCTTCAAGTCAAGGCGCACATTGTACGCGTTCCGTAGGCGGAAAACCTGCTGCGGAACCGACCTGATCTCTTCGCCTGAAACATAAAATTCATGCATTCCCCTTGGCAGCGCAATCATCTTCCCGTCCTTTTCGACTTTTACCTCCTCATGGCTGGGTACATCGATTTTCACGGGATCCATGAGGTAAGTTGTGCGCGCTGAGCGCTCCTGTATGATCTCGCGGTTGTATGCGGCAAGCTTTGGCATTGAAATATTCGCATCGCTTGCCGTAAGGCCCGAATCAACAAGTATTTTTTGCAGCGCAGCAGGCTGGAAGCCGCGCCTGCGCAAAGCCCGCAGCGTCCCGAGCCTTATGTCATCCCACCCCTCATACTCGCCTGCCGCAATTCCCGCCTTGATTTTTGAAGTGCTCAGCACCATGCCCCCAAGCGAGAGCCTGCCAAAGTGCACGGCATGCGGATAGCCCCATCCAAAGTAATCATAGAGGAACTGCTGCTTTGTCGTGTTTTGCGAATGCTCCTGCCCGCGCAATATCAAAGTCACGCCCATCTCATGGTCGTCCACTGCGCTCTCGAACATGAAGCTTGGCCAGACAAAATCCTTCCCGCTCACGCGCGGGTGCTCGGGCCTGTCCACGATGCGCGCAACCCACCAGTCGCGAACGCTTGGGTCAGGGTGCCGGAGGTCGGTTTTTATGCGAAGCACAGCTTCCCCCTCTTTAAATTCGTGCGAGACCATTTTCTCAAAATCCGCAAGCTGCCCATCATTGCCCCGCTCCCTGCATGGGCAGGGATTTGAATGGTCAATGGATTTTTTCCAGTCCTCGCTTTTGCAGGTGCACACATACGCCTTGCCCATTGCAATCAGCCTGCGCATGTAGTCATAGTAGAGCTGCAGCCTGTCTGATGCAAAATAAACCTCGTCAATTTTTATCCCGAACCACTCAAGATCTGTGCGGAATTCCTGTTCGGGGCTTTCCATTGGCTTTTTCACTTTGGGGTCTGTGTCCTCAAAGCGCAAAATGAATTTGCCGCTATATTTTTTCGCGTATGCAAAGCTCAGGTATGCCGCCCTTGCATTCCCAAGGTGCGGGGGCCCGTTGGGGTTTGGAGCATATCTTGTGACAACCGGCTCTCCGCCTTCGGCCCAATCGAGTACAGGGAGCCCTTCCCGCCCCTGCTTTGCCTTGAGTTCATAGCCCTCGGCTTCAAAAGCCCCGAATTCCTTTTCAATGTCCTGCATGGCCATTGCATTGACTTTTTTTATAGCCTCTGATGCGGCAGGGACAAGGGCCTTCACATCCTCATCTCTGTAGAGCGCCTTGAGCTTTCCTATGAGCGCGCCAAGGTCAGCTTTCCCCCCGTGCTCGAAAGCGTTCTTTACCGCGTAGCGGTACGCATCCTGCATTATCTGTTCAGTGTCCATAATCAAGAAGGAAGCGGGAAAGGGTTATTAAGCAAAACGCTGCCCAAATCCCCGAAGGATTCCTTCAGCAACCCAAAATGACCCCGCCCATTTTAGGGGGCGGTTCTCAGACAAAGCGCTTTCTTGAATCTTTTGGGGCAATGCGTTTCTCCCAATCCTTTGGCTTTTTGTACTTATAACGCAGGACAATGCTGCTGACCTTGGGCCTGATCCTTTCAATAAGCCCCCTTTACATTTGTTTTGGGGATGCGTTTTCACTCAAAAACAGCGGAATGCACCCATCCATGACAATATTTTCAGCCATCGTTCTTATGGGGCGCTGCTGCACAAGGGCGCCCTTAAATTCATGGGGGGGATCACTTGCAGATTGATAGGTGTCCCTTTGGACATTTTATATCTTTGTGCAAAAGCCCTCAGGGTGTGTCCGAATTTGGCGTCGCCATATTTGCGGCAACGCTCCCAAATACAAAAACCCCGTCAATTAGACTTTGTGCTGTTTTAGGGTATGTGGCAAAGAGCGCATTGCAGAATTTCCTTGCCTCGCGCCACTTCTGCTTGGAATGGGAAATCATGAAATAACGTAGCATTTGCTGCAATATAAATTTTACAACGCCGTTGGCAAGAACGCACTTGCCTTTAGGCGGGTGATGAATTGCTGGTGGCGGCGTTGTGTGCTGTGCCTAGCGTGTGCGCTTCAAGAACGCCCCCCCTTTTAGGGGCGGGTCGTTTTACTGGCCGAATTTTGGCCCTTTTGCCCTATTGTAATTTGCTGTCACATCCCCTTAGCCTGCGGCCAGATGTGGTCGAAATATTTCATCAGGGCATCCGCCATGGGCTTGTTGTCAGGCCAGATAGTGAAATGGTATTCGGGCTTTTCCTCGGCAAAATTGCTGATCGCAAGCACCACTTTCTTCCCGTCAATTATGTATGCGTTCATGCCATGGTCGTGGCCGCGCACATCAACCCCTGCCTGCGTGAATTCCCTTGCGATCCGGTCGCCGCCCTCGTTGATTGCGCTGATGAGCCTCACTTCAACATTGCGTGCAGATGCATTCTTCACAGAATCCCGTATTATCGAGTGCTCCTTTCCTATCGGCGTTATTCCGACAACCGAATGCTGGGCCGAATCTATTTCCTGCCCGAGTATCTTCATAAAGTCAGTGCGCTCCTTAACCTTCATGACCCGCTCATGCCTGCTGGCCGAAGCAGAGAGCATCACACTGTCCTTGAGCGACTGGGCTTCCTTTTCAAGCGATTGGAGTTCCTTTTTCTTTTCCTCAATAAGGATATTAAACACTTTTTCAGGCTCTATTGCCATATATCTCTTTGGCCTTCCGTGGATTTCTATTACAAGCTCCTTTTTTGTCAGCCTGTCAAGCACGTCATAAACCCTCGTTTTTGGGACCTGCGCTGTGCGTGAAATCTCGGGAGCCTGCGCCTCCTTGAGCTGGAACAGCGCGGACACTGTCTTTGCCTCATATTCTGTCAGGCCAAGCTTTTCAAGAAAAGAGTTAATGGTATAGTCTGCCATGTTGCATCACTTTAGGGCTATTATTAATTAAGTAAAATGACTATATAAGATTTACTGCCTACGGTTATTTGATTATTGGCCTTTGGGATGCGAAAGCCAATTCAATGAAATATCCCTATAAAACGTACTATAAAAACAGATTCCCTTTACAACTAGATGTAAAAAATAGTGCTGCATTGCCCTATTTTTTGCTATGGTGCGCTGGGAAGGCTTCATATCGGGTGATCGCCCCCTCTCTTTTCCTTCTCCTCCTCTCTCTCCTCCCTCGCGCATGCTGTGCCGCTAGTGCAATATCGCATGCAGGGGCAAAACAGCCCGCAGATACATGCCCTGCAGATTATATGGCTGATATGGGCGGGACCAATGCAGTCCTTTATGTATAACTCTTCAACTTTTTAACCTTCAATTTTTTTATTATAAGCGTAATTATATGGCCTGCCTCCCGTGGAGGCAGCTCTCGCACCCATCCTCCCGAAGAGGATTCCGCCAGCCNNCTTAAACTGCGAGCCCGGGCGAGCCAAGTCCATACGCAGTATGGCCTATCGTTCCCAACCGACGAAACGGTTGCTTTTCAAAAGCTATTAAACGAAGGCCTTCTTGAAAAGCCGCCTTCCCTTCTGGGCCCGCCCCTTCCGGCGCCCCTGCGCATTGGCCGGCTGCCGCCCCTTCCAAAGCCCCTGCGTTCAGGCCTTTCAAATCCCCTGCGCTGTTCATCCTCTTCGCCTTCCTTCATCTTGTACTCAAAGTCATCAACAGCTTTTGCAAGCTCTGTCCCGTCATTCCTCTCTTTGAGTATTTCCTTTGCAAGTATCCAGTATGCCAGTGCAAGGCTCTTTCGGCCCTTGTTGTTTATTGGCACTGCAATATCAATGTTCTTGAGTGCATTGTTCGTCGACACGAGGGCGATGACAGGTATCCTGACCGCGGTCGCTTCCTCTATTGCCTGGAAATCATATTCAGGATCGGTGACAACGACTGCAAGCGGCTCGGTAAACCTTGTGCACTGCGGGTTCGTGAACGTGCCGGGTATGAACCTTCCTGTCAGCACTGTCGCCCCGATGCTTTCCGCAAATGCCTTTGCAGGCGTCTGCCCGTAGCTCTTGCGCGAAACAACTGCAACCTTTTCAGCAGGGAACCTTGCAAGGAACTTTGCCGCAAAAGCGAGCCTCTCATCAATTGTCTGTACATCAAGCACATTGAGGCCGTCCTTCCTTACCTTGTAAATGTACTTGCGCATGTCCCCTGACTTGAACTTTGTCCCTATGTGGGACCCTGTGTTCAGGTACTTGTCAGTTTCCACAAGGGCTGTCTGCTTTGGCTGGTCAATGTCCTGCTTTGCATCCTGCGTGCCAGCCTGCTGTACAGGTACATTTTCAGCTATAATCCCTTCATCTTTGTTTTTCTGGGCCATTCACTTCACCCCCTTGTACTTGAGTATCTCGTCAATAAAATCGACATGGGAGAAAATCATCCTGCGGCAGCAATATCTCTTTATGCCAATCTCATCAAGCACTGCCGCAGGATCTTCCCCGCGCTGCACGCGCTCAACATATTTCTCGTAGCTCTCCCCGACTACTTTTCCGCAACTAAAGCACCTGACCGGTACAATCATCCCAACACCTCATCTCCTACTCAACAGTTTCGGCTGTTGGGTACGATAGCCCATGCTTCGCATGGGCTTGGCTTCGCATATGGTTTGGTTATTCATTGTTTTCATCTCCTGCTAAGCTGCCTCTTCTTCCTTGCCTTCCTGCCAAGAGGCTTCTTTGATTCAACTCTCCGTGCATCATCGACAAGCAGCATCCTGTCATAAGCAACCATTTTCTTCTTGAGCTTCTCATCAGGCCTGTACTCAAGCAATGCCTTGGCAATCGCAGCCCTTGAGGCAACCATCTGCCCCATGAATCCGCCGCCTGCAGTCACAATGTCAATATTCACTTCCCCTGCAAGCGGGCCTGCGATCTGCACCGGCTCGCGCAGGAAATCAACAATATATTTCGGGGTAATAGTAAGTATGTTCCTGCTGTTTACCCTTATAGTGCCGTTCCCCTTATGGATGACCGCGCGCGCCACGGCTTCCTTTTTCTTTGCCTTGGAAACAATCCCTTTCCTCTTTTTCTTTTTCGCTTCCACCCAAAACCACCCTGGTTACCACTTTGCACCCAGACTTTTTGCAAGCTCACCGACTGTTGTAAACCCCTTGGCATGCCTGTTTTGGCAAACCTCTATTTTTTCCAGCTTCGCTGCGGCGAACTCTTCCGGCACGCCGATATGCACGCGCAGGTTCTTGAAAGCAAGCTTCCCCCTCGGCTGCTTCCATGGCAGCATCCCGCGGATTGCGCGCCTCACGATGCGGTCAGGCATCCTTGAAAATTTTGGCCCCTTGTGCGGGTTTCCCTTGGGCGCTATCACAAGCCTAACCCGGAATTTTTCAAAAATATTCTTGCGGTTTCCGGTGATGACCACGTGCTCAGCATTCACTATGTGGATGACTTCCCTTTTGAGTATCCTTTTTGCGACCTGCGTGCCAAGCCTTCCCATTATCATATTTGTGCCATCTATCACTGTCATCGTATTTCACCTGCGCAAAATCTCACTGCACAATCACCATTTTATTGGTTTCAATCTTTGAATCCACAAGCCCCCGAAGGTCGAGTACTTTCCCTTTTGAAGCCTCGATCTTTTCCCTTGCTTTGTGCGAGCACGAGAGGCACGCTACTTCAAGTGCCCCTTCCGCATTGCCCTTGGAGAGCACTTTTCCCGCAACCACAAATACCTTTCCCGGCGAACCCTTTGCAAGCCTGCTTATCTTGAAAAGGTTCACGCTGACCCTTCTCCTTGAAGCGTTTGAAACCTTTGCAGCAAGCACTTTCCAGATTTTCTTCCCGCTTGCCTTTGCCTGCTTTTCAAGGTCGACTATTATCTCCCTCGTTTTTTCGTTTGATGGTCCTGTCCTCATAAATACCACGCTTTTTTTCCAATTGCAGGGGAAGGGATTCGAACCCTCGAAGGCACTAAGCCACAGGATCTCCCCAACCTTTTTCTTTTCTTGGAAAGAAAAGAAAAACGTTGACGAAAAAGAAAAGAAGAACTGCCTCTTTCCTTTTTCCCCAGGGTTTTTCTTTCTCTGCCAAGAGAAAGAAAAAGGCTGCTTAAGTCCTGCCCCGTTGACCGCTTGGGTACCCCTGCGGCAGATGCCTTTGAGCTGCAATCAACTTAAATTCTTTAACTCCCTCCTGAACTCCTCTGTTTTCTCCCTCAGTTTTTCCGCCGCGACTTCAAACAGCTCTTTTGCCGTTAAGTTGCCGTGGCTCTCGATAGTAAAAATGAATGTCTCGGGATCATACGCTATATGCTGCCCTTCCTTGAGTATTATGTCCCTTTGCTTTTCATCAATGAGCATTTCAAGCATGTCGGCCTTATACGCCTTGTCCTTTGTGTCTCCTGTAATTGATGGCATCTCCTGGTATGAAACGATTGCAGGCTGCCACTTGCTGTGGGTTTTCCCGATCCCCACTACCGCGTCCATTTCAATTTTGACCTTTTGGCCCTCCACCAGCTTTGTGAGCGGGACATTGAGGGCCGCAGGCTCGATTTTCGGGTCAGTGCTCTTGATATCCCTGCTATATACCGTACCGGGCCCTTCCTTTTCGAGCACCAGCTTTACAATATCCCCTTCCTTGTATTTTTTTGAATCCATGCGCAGCGGTATTAGCCCGAGCCTTTGGGCAAGCATCTCATCGTGCATTGCGCTGTTATTGTCGTAAATATGCACATCCTCAATTGCCAGCACCGGCACATGTGCCATTATCTGCCTGCGCAGGCCGTTCACGAATGCGGCGTTCGTGCCTTTAAGCAGAACCTTTACCACATTTTCCTTTTCAACAAGAACCTTGACATCCATAGTTATCACTCTTTTTTGCTCCTGTGCCTCTTTTTCCTTCTGCACCCGTCATGGGGAATGGGAGTCACATTTTCAATTGACCTTATGCGAATACCATTCCTAGTAAGTGAGAGTATTGCGGCTTCAGCGCCCTGCCCCGGGGACTTTGGCTTTATGCCGCCCTGCCCGCGCACCTTGATTATGACTTCATCAATGCCCTTTTCCCTTGCCTTCTCTGCAACGACCTCTGCAACCTTCATTGCAGCATAGGGCGAGCCTTCCTTGTGCTGGGCCTTCACAACCATGCCGCCGCTGCACTTTGCAATCATTTCCGCCCCTGTAACATCTGTTAGCAGGATGATTGTGTTATTGTGCGAAGCGTAAATGTGCACTATCCCTGTTTTAGCCACTGAGCCCACCTGCCGTTTCCTTGCCCTGGGTTTTCTCTTCTATAACCTGCGCTTCCGCATTCCCTTCAGGCTTTCCTGCGCTCTCCTCAAATTCCCTGCGCAGGTCCTTTTTTGGCGCCTCGGTCTCTATCTTTATGGGGCGCTTATACCAGCTGATGCCGGAAACCTCACTCACAGGCACAACATAGCCCGGGGTGTCAACTTTCCTGCCATTGATTGCAATATGGCCGTGCACCACAAACTGCCTTGCCTGCTTTGAAGTGTTTGCAAGGCCTTTCCTTAGAACCATTGTCTGCAGCCTCTTTTCAAGTATTGCTTCAACTGTAAGGCCCAATACGTCATCAAGTGTTGCCTCAGTTTTGACAAGCCCGATCTTGCGCAATCCGCTCATGAGCTCTTCCTGCCTCTGCTGCCTTTTTTCAAGCGGCAATGCAAGCAGCCCCTTTGCAGCCTGCCTTTTGTACTTCATCCATGTCTCAAGCTTTCGCAGCTCGTGCTTGTTTTTAAGGCCATAGAATTCAACAAGCTTGCCCTCGCGCGCCAAAAGCTGCTTATCCCACTGCTTTCGCGGCGTTTCGTACTGCTTTCTCATTTTTTTAGGCTGTCCCATGTGCAATCACTTCTTATCGTTCTTCCTGACGCCCTTCGCAGGTGCTGCTGCGGCGGGTGGTGCCGCTCCGGCCTTTCCGGGACCTGCAGGCCCGCCCTGCTTCATGGCGTCTTTCCTGATCACTCCGACAATTCCGCCCTTGCCCCTATGTGTGGACTTGGTCCTCTGGCCGCGCACAGGCAAACCCCATGCATGCCTGAGGCCCTTGTAGGACTTGATTTCAGTCATGCGCAAAATATCGGAGCGAATGCTCAGGTCAAGGTCCGACATCACAAGGTGGGTATCGCTGCCGCTATAAAAGTCCTTTCTCCTGTTAAGTGACCACGCCGGAACGCCAAACTTTGCAGGGGATACCACGATCTCTTCAAGCTTCCTGCTGTCATCCTCGCTCAGCTTGCCTGTAAGGCTCTCGCTTTGTATGCCGGTCGCCTTTTCAAATGCAATTGCAATGTTCTTTGCCATCCGCACGCCAATGCCCTTGATTTTTGTGAGCGAGCGTGAAATCGGCTTTTTGCCGTCAAGGTCAATGCCTGTAATCCTCACAATAAGCCTGAGGTCTTCCATTGGAGCCTCATCCTTGTGCGCCGGGGCCGTGGGCCTTCCATGATGAACCTGCTGCCTGTCTTTCCCGTCTGCCATGCACCATCACTCTTTTTTTCCTTTCCTTTTCTCTTTAACTTTCCTTTCGCGCTGAGGCGGAACCTGCGCGCTTTCCCCTATTGGGATAAGATGAGCTATATTGCACTTCCTTCTCCTCACTCCCGAATTATCCGCGCCATCAATAATTACAAAATTATCATCCACTACCTGTGCCACAACCGCCTTTTTCCCAGCTTCCCTTCCGGTTGTCTTTACGCACACAGTGCCGACATCAAGCGCCCTCATGATATCACCTCAGTGCCTCTGCAACAAATTTCCTTGACTTTGAAGGGACATCATTGATGCCCATTTTTCCCGCAATTATCAGCGCAGCGTTCTCCCATACTTCCGTTCTTGCAGGCGAAGCGAGGACGCCGCCGAATTTCACATTAGGCCTGCGCGAACTTTTGGGGCTCTTGGAAACAGCGCTCTTGGACTGGTTGCCTGTGCCTGCAAGCTTTTTGCCGCTGACATTGCATGTAGCATAACTTCTCTTTGCCCTGCTGTAGTGTATTGCAGTCTTCCCGCCGGGCGTTTTGCGGAACTTCTTTTTCTTCACCCTTGTCTGCCGGTCAACCATTCACAATCGCCTTCTGGCCCTTTTTCTTGAAAAAATTCCTTCCTACATTGATAACCATTGTAATCACAAGATATGAAACAAAATACCATCCAAACCATGTTGTCTCATTATATACCTCTATTCCCCATGTCCCGGCATTGAAAAGGTCAAAACCCTGCTTGAGCCATGGGAGGGGGATTGGAAGCTGGATTACCGCATTTTCGAAAAGCGCGCCGAGCACGAAAAATGCCGGAAGGAATATGACCATTGAAGCGACCATGACCTTTGTCGAGGATGACATCATGGCCTGCAGCGATTCCATCATTTCCTTCTCAAGTGCATCAAGCTCATTTTTGGATTTCTGATCCCCTTTTTGCATCAGTTCCTTCATGCGCTTCTGCTTTTCCTTCATCTCCTCCTGCCTTGTCTTCATTTCATCCTTGTTCATGAATTTATTCTGCACTAATTGTGAAACAACAGCCAATACGGCCGTTATAAGCGCAATATCCACCAAGGGCCCAAAAACCATTCACACCACGATAATCAACAGCGGGCAGGCAGAACACGCGTTCGATAGGGGATTCCTACGCGCCGGAAAATAACAGCGCTTGCCAATGCAGCTATTGTTACATATCATCTCTACCTAATGCTTTATAAATCCGCTCCTGTTTCACCCAAACAATTTCCCAAGCATCGGGTGCATGTCCATGAGTTGCTGCTTTGCAAGCTCTTCATAGAGCCTGTATACAATTCCCACTGTGAGCAATATGCCGGTTCCCGATCCTATTGCCCCCGTAAGGTCTGCAAACCCTGCAAGAAGCCCGATGAAAGCAGAACCCAGAATCGTAACAGTTGGTATGTACCTGTCCAGCACCTGCCTCATCACGCGCGGATCCCTCCTAAACCCCGGGATCTGCATTCCCGCGCGGTCAAGCTGCTCGGCAACCCGCTCAGAGCCCTGCCCCCCGATTTCAATCCAGAACTTTCCAAAAATTACGCATGCAATGACAAGTATAACCACATAAAGGGCCGCATGGATAATGCTCCCGCCAAGGCCCACAAAATGCAGTGTCGTAACGCTTTGCGCCATCTGGGTAAATATTTCNNCCCGACAACCCTTCAAGGAATATCTGCTGCAATAGCCCATATGGCGGGATCACTATTGCTGCAAGGCCGTTCATGATGCTGTCAAGCACCGGCACCTTGCCATTGAGCAATGTGGCCCATATCTGGATGTTTGCAAAAAGCGCTGCTGCAAGTATTACAGGCATGTTCGAGACATAAAGGAACTTGACAGGATAGCGCCCTCCTGTCCCGCGCCTTCCCATGGTAATGGGGATGTTAACATGTATGCCTTCGGCATATACCACGATGAAAAACACAATCAGGGTAAAGATGATAGGCAGGAGCGCGACAATGGCCCCTGTCAGCGCGCTGTTGCCAAGTTCCCTGAAAAACAGGAACAGAAGCCCGTTTCCGTCAAGGGGCGAGATGTTGCGTGCAACATCGAGAGGGGAGAATATCCTCCAGAAAACCTCGCTTGCAACACCGCCTGCAATGAAAATACCAATCCCCGAGCCAACCCCGTATTTTGAGACA
>DUGC01000098.1 GCA_013331625.1 Candidatus Iainarchaeum sp.
AGGTGCTGCGCATAATCAAGGAGCTTGAGGAGGGCGGCAATGCCAACCAGCAGCTGCGCAGGAAGGCGGCAGAGATACTTTCAAGGCTCAATCCGGAGGCTGCAAAGAATTTCATGTCATTTGAGCGCCTCAAGGTTTATACTTCCGCAGAGAGGCGCGAGCCGTTTGACCGTGGCAACATAATCCGCTCCCTGCTTGCAGAGACCCGCATAAGCAGGCATGTCGCCGAAAAAATCGGGAGCGAGGTCGAGGACAAGATAAAGGACCTGCACATTGAATACCTCAACACGCAGCTCATACGCGAGATGGTGAGCGTAAAGCTCCTCGAGCTTGGCCACGAGCCCATACATGCACAGTACGCAAGGATCGGCATGCCGGTCTTTGAGGTGGCAAAAAGGATCGGGCAGGGCAGTTTTGAGAACAGGGAAATACTGCGCGAATACAACTGGCTTGTGGCAATCCCAAAAAAGGCGCGGGAGCTGCATTTTGATTCGTTCATCCACATTTTCGAGCCGCAGGATTACTCGACCAAAATATACGCATCATCAAAATTCATCGAAGGGCAAAAGGAGGACATCTGCATGCAGGCCCGTGAGCTGGACAGTATTGCGAGCAAAAATACCACGCTCAAGGCGCTCAATTTCGCGCTGGCTGGCGCCGGCAAGGTCCCGAAAAGGGAAATACTCAAAGAGTCCGGCTCTTTTGGAAAAGTCTGCCAGCTTGCAGGGGGCAAAAGGATTATCGAGCTCTCGCTTTTCACTGACTTTGAATGGCGTGACTTATCGGCAAAAAAAAGGACGGCAACATCGTTTGCAAACGCGCTGCTTGCAGGGCAGGGACAGGGCATTGCGCCATTTTGCGCAATAGACAGCAAATACCAGCTCAAGCTTTTAGCAAAGGAAAACCTTGGCCGGCAGGTGACAATTACGAACAATTCAAGGGAGCGGGTAATGCTCTACCATGGCGCAATCATCACCGGCAGCTATAGCGGCATTGCCGGAATTGCAGCATTAAACCTTGAAAAAATCGCGCAGGCATCGGGCGGGAAGGATGGGCAGTTTTTTGAAAGGCTCGAAGAAATCCATGAAGCGCTCATCCAGCTCTTTGCCGCAAAGCGCGGGCATATTGAAAAGAGGGATTATTACCAGAAATGGATGGACGCGGGGACATGCAATGCGCTCTGCCTATCGGGCCTCTTCAAGGCAGGAAGCGCAATCGGCCCGGATAATGTACCAAAGGCAGCAGAGCGGATCATTTCCGTGCTGCAAAAAGATTTCCGGCTCACGGCAATAGGGGACGAGGATGGAGCAAGGGTATTTTCAGTGCAGGAGGACAGGCAGGCAACGCAGGGAATGCTGCTTGCGATGAACTCGAGGCACCGCAGGGAATACGGGTTTGCATACACCGCATCAACACTCAAGGAAGCCGAATCGCTCCTTGCAGACTGCCCGTGTGTGGAACTCACATATGGGGCGCATATGACGCAATGAGGGAGAACCTTTTCATATAAATCAGGGTCTTTACAGCCTCAAAAATCGGCACCATCACAACCAACGCTACGAGCAGTGATAAAAAGCTCCCCGCAGGGACAAAGTAATCCACCGCAAACTCGAGGAGCTGGAGGCAAAAAACGCCCACAATCCCTGCAAGCATCACAAAAAGGAAAGTCCCGGGGTTTTTTGCAATAAAATCCCAGTTTGAGAGCACTGATGCAAAAAGCCCCTCCTCATCCACAACTATTGTCTGCGGAAGGAAAAGCAGGGAAGCTGAAAGCAAAAAGAGCAGGATGTTGATTACTATGACCGGCACCCCAAAACCCACAAGAGCTGCTGAAATTATTGCCGCAAGAAGCGTGAACGCCGCAAGGAGCCTGAAATATTTCATGCCAAACTTCTGTATCTTCTCGCTAAGGTAATAGTGCGTTTTCACGGCGCTCAGATCACGCCTGACTGCAAGCACCATCAAACAGACAAGCAGGGAATAGAAGAACAGGAACGCAAGCGCAAGGACGAGCAGCACGACTGATTCAAGGGCAGGCTCTTTGAGAAAGCCATATCCTATGAGAACGGTGCCGGAAGATATGAAAGCGTTGGAAAGCCACGCAAAAGGGAGGACAAAAACCAAAAGGAGGGCAAACCCGAGCGCGGTCGGGAGGTTGTGCAGATAGCTTCTTATTGCAAGTATTAAGTCCATTTCCGCCCCTCTAATATCTGCAACTGACAAAGTATTAAAAAAGCCTTGGGGGAAGAAAAGAGCCAAAATATGGAATGATTTTGCTTTCAAGCCCTATAATGAATTCCGCAAGGCAGCATAGTACTAATGCAGGGCGGATTGCTCCGGCTTATCTGTGAGGAAATTCTCAATGACCATCCTTGCCACCCAGCCGCCAATGCCTGCAAGGACAAAAAAGAAGAAATGGGATGCCGCAAAGTTCTTCCAGTATGCAGCGCTTAAGGGATTTAGGAAATCAAGATTGAACTGCGAGAGCTTAACGCCTGAGAGCACGGCCTGATTGTCATAAAACCAGTAAATTGCGACAAAATAGGCAATATAGCAGGCGATGAAAAAAATCAGCGGAAACCAGTTGACGAATGTCCCGCCAAAGCCCATTTCGCTGCGAAGCAGCGGCAGGAGCAAATACACAAAAAAGAACGCAGAGGCCGGGACAAGCCAGAGCATATAATCAAGCCTGAAAATGTCTGATTTTATTTCCAGCACTTTGAGCGGCAGCATGTCCCCTGCAAGGGGCGCTATGAAGTTGCTTAGCACGTATAGTGCAACATAGAAAAGCAACAGCAGGAACAGCGCCTTAAGCGAGTTTGAACCCATTTTGACCTACCTAGTTTTCCCGCAATCGGTTTAAAACCATTATCCTTTCATTTCCTTTCATGGCAGGTGAAATTGAGTTACCATGGATCGAAAAATACAGGCCGCAGACACTTTCTGAAATCGTCGGCCAAAAAGAGATCACGCAAAGGCTCTTGCCNNGCGCAGTGGCGCTTGCAAGGGGATTTTTCACGGAAAGCTTCCAGCAGAACTTCCTTGAGCTGAATGCATCAGATGACCGCGGGATTGATGTTGTGCGCGACACGATCAAGAATTTTGCGCGAACGCTTGCTTTCAACGAGAAATTCAAGATTATCTTCCTTGACGAGAGCGACGCCCTCACAATCGATGCGCAGCAGGCGCTCAGGCGCACCATGGAAAGGTACTCGCGCACGTGCAGGTTTATATTATCGTGCAATTATTCAAGCAAGATCATCGAGCCGATCCAGTCAAGGTGCGTCATTTTCCGCTTCTCCCAGCTCTCATCAAAAGACATCGAGCTCAAGGTGAGGGACGTTGCTGGAAAGGAAGGAATAGGCCTTGATGAGGGCGCAATACGCGCAATAGTGTATGTGTGCCAGGGGGATTTGCGAAAGGCAATCAATGTGCTGCAGGCCTCCGCCTCAACAGGGGACAAAGTCACGGAAAAGACCATTTATGAAGTGAGCGCGCGGGCGCGCCCTGAGGAGATCGCCCAGATGATAAAACTGAGCCTTTCAGGAAAGTTCCTTGAGGCACGGCAGATGCTCGACAAGCTAATGTATGAATACGGCATGTCCGGGGAGGATGTCGTGCTGCAGCTGCACCGAGAGCTCATAGAGATGAAAGAGGACGAAGTTGCGGGAAAAGTGAAAATCGACCTCATCGACAGGATCGGCGAGTACAACTTCCGCATGGTTGAAGGCGCAAACGAGCGCATACAGCTCGAGGCGCTCCTCGCGCAGTTCATGAAATATGCCCCTGCCAGCCACAACAAGTAATTAAATGTTAAAATGCACAATATGGTCCGATGGATTCAGGCATGGCGGGCAAACTCCTTATCTTTACAATAGTGCTCATGCTCGGTGCCGGGCTATATGCATTCATTGCTGACCCTGCATTGCATGCGGATGAAAAATACCACTTCCCGCAGATACAAATTTTTTGCAATGGCAATTTGCAGATGCTTCCCACTATCGCAACGCTGCCAGGATACCATCTGGTCAGCGCGGCAATCATTTCCGTTTTTGATGGCTGCCCGCAGCAGGCTGCAAGGGCTGTTTCGTTTTTTGCAGGAGCCGCATCCATAATAGTTGCATTCCTGATTGCAAGGAAATTGCACGGGGAAAGGGAAGGGCTGCTCAAGATGGCGCAATTTGCAGCGTTCCCACTGCTCTTCCCCCTGTTTTTCCTGATTTATACTGACGCCCTGTCCGTCCTTTTCATGCTCACTTCATTTTATTTCATGCTGGAGAGAAAGCCCTCACTCTCAGGCATTGCCGCCATCTTGGGAGTGCTTGTTAGGCAGGGCAACATATTCTGGCTGATTTTCATTCTCCTGTATGGATACCTTAATGAAAAAAGCGAAGGAAAAAAATCACTGGCCCGCTATGCAGGGGAGAAATGGGTTTTCATTGCAGGAATCGCAATGCTTGCACTATTGGCCCCCCTGATTGTTTCCAGCCAGTTTGCAGCCTCGGAGCGGGAAATGCACCCTTTAGGATATGCCGGGCTTGGAAATATTTTCTTTTTGCTCGCAATCTTTTTCTTCCTGTTTTTGCCCGCAAATATCCGCAGTATTTTGGAGGCAATAAATAACCACGATTACTGCAAGAAAATCACACTCGCCCTCCTGCTCGCCATATTTGCTGCGTATATGCTAACATTCTCCAATACCCACCCATATAACCACAACATGTTCTTTTTGCACAACCAGATACTTGCCGCAATGACCTCTTCTGCACTGGCAAAGGCACTTGCTTTCCTCCCAATTGCACTCTCGCTGCTAGCAATCAGCAGGGCAAGGCTTTCAATTCCAAATGGCAAATGGTTCTACGTCATCGCTGCACTATCACTGATACCTGCATGGATGATAGAGCAAAGGTATGCCATCGTGCCGCTTGCATTTTTCATTGTATTGCGAAAACCGGAAAGTGAACGCAGTGAACTCCTCACGCTCGCGCTCTTCATTTCCGCTTCAATTATAGCAACAGCAGGAATCATTGGCGAAAAGTTCTTCCCCTGATGGCAAGGGGCCTTTAGCCGCTGCCGGAGGAGNNCCGCCGCTCCCGCCGCTGCCCGAACCGCCGCCTGACGGGCAATCAGCCGCGCACAGTGAATTGTTTTCCCCAGCATTACATGTCCCGTCACCGCAATAAGCGCTGCTCGGGCAGGCTTCGACAGGGCTTTGATCTGTTGTACAGTAAAAACAATCCGGAGGAGGGCAATTCCCGACGTTTTCACCGCTATCACAAGTGCCGTTTCCGCAAACAGCAGGCCCGCCTACCGGAGGACAGTCACCTGTCGGCCCAAGAGGGCAGTTATCATGCGTTTCATTCCCCGCGCAGATCCCATCACCGCAATCACACGCCCCGATAGTGAGAGTTCCTGTGCATTTGGGGTAGGCGCCATTGCAGACATAGCAGCTGCTTCCCACACTGACCTGGCTAGGAGTGCAGCTTGCAGGGGTTTTCATAGCGCCCTCCAGCTGGCACATGAGGTTTGCACTCGAGCTTGACGACTGGTTTTCCCCTGTCAGCCCCAATGAGAGCATCAGGACACCGACTATTGCAGCAACAACAAGGCCGCCGCCAAGCAGCAGAAGATACTCAAGTGCGCCCTGCCCCCTTGACATGAGTAACCTAATAGGTTGCACTGTTATTAATTTTTCCGATTATCCAAATCCCGCAAGGGTGCATTGAAAAAAACAGGATTGCAAAAAGGGGGTTATGGAAAATCGGTTAACCTCTTCTGGCGCAAAGCGTTATCCAAAACGGCGCTGTTTTTGAGCCAAAACCTGAGGGGAATTGTTAATTTTGTCTCCAGGTACCCAAGGGTTAAGCCCAAATCACTGAAAATGAGGGGCTTTTTCCCCAGTGCATCCCTCACGCATTCCCTGCATTTCCACACCCCCACCGATGGCAGGCCGCAATCGCCTATTTCCCGAAATACAACTGCCGTTGCCTGCAGTTTTTTCTTGTGCAAATATTCTGCGATAGCCATCCTGACCGCATAGTAGCCGCCGGCGGTGTTCAGGGCATAACTTTTCCGCCCTCCGTAAAATTCACAGTCAACACTAAAGCGCGGCTCTGCTGAACCGGCATTCCATGATGCACCCGGTTTGTATACCTCCATCAATTCGTAACTCCATTCTCTCGGCATTAAAATTACATAAAAGTAATTTTCCAGGTAATTTGAGCAGAATAACTCAAACCCGCTGATTTTCGGGAAATATTTAATCTCTTCTTCAATGAAATGCCCGGACAACAGGCTATCTACAGCCACTATCGACCATCTTGTCGGCACGAATTTCCTTTTCCTGCCAAGGCCCAACATCCCCGCGCTCAAAACCTTGTGCAACTGGTTCACCCCGACACCGCCCCGGTATAACTCGACAATTGCATCAAGCGATTTAGCGTCCGTGTCTGAAACTAGCCTTTCTATTTTCGGGTTCACGCAGGGGTTTTCAGTCAGGGCAAACTTTTTCAGCCCTGCCTGCGGCCCCATTGGGGCGTGGAAATCCGAAAATGACGCCCCGCGGATTGCGGGACTGCCATCAAGCTGCATTTCAATCCCTACAGGCTTTTTGGCCATGAGGGTCTCCTGGATTTCAAGCAGCCTGTAATCCGGGCCTGCCGCCCGGGAAACATCCACGGCAATGTTGCCGCGCACAAGGTTTTCCCTGAAAGAAATAATCTTTTCCGCGCTCAGCCCGAACCACTTGTCAGTATCGTCAAAAAGCCACGCGTCGCCCTCCTCAAGAACCGGAGCCATTGGCGAGAGATTGACTTTCGGATAGCCCGTCCATGAAACAAAAACCCCCGGAGGGGAACTGCTGCGCAAACTACCGCCCTGCACGCTGCACACTGCCGCCCGCCGCTTTTCGAACCTGTCCAGAATGAAGCACTTGGGGCCGCACCACAAGCGCCCCTTGCAGCGGACGCACACTTGCGGCGAGGGGATGAGATTACCAATCTTTGCATGCATATGGGGATAGGCTGCAAAGAGTTATTTAACTTTCAGGGAGCGCAGTGCCGGTGCGGTTGCTTTGATGTAAACGGCGAATTTTTATTGCTTGCTGGGTTTAATTCTACTCGGTAAAATGGCAGGAAAAGTTGTCTTGGAGTACCCTGACGGGAGCAAAAAGGAATTTGCACAAGGAATAACTGCACTTGAAATTGCCGGGCAGATAGGCCCAAGGCTTGCAAAGGAAGCCCTTAGCGCAAAGCTCAATGAGAGGATAATAGAGCTTGAAAGGCCCATTGAGGAGGGCGGAAAATTCAGGATCCTCACATGGAATGATGATGAAGGGAAAAAGAGCCTCTGGCACACTTCCTCGCACGTGATGGCGCAGGCCGTGAAAAGCATTTTCCCCAATGCCTTGCCCACGATAGGGCCCGCGATCGATGAGGGGTTCTATTATGACTTTTACGTTGAGAGGCCATTCACCCCCCAGGGCCTCGAAGCGATAGAGAAGAAAATGAATGAAATAATCAAGCAGAAGAGTAAAATCGTGCGCGAAGAGATTGACAAGAAAGCCGCGATGAAAAAATTCTCGGGCAATAAATTCAAGCAGGAGCTCATAGAAGAGTTTGCAAAGGGCGGGGAAAAAATCTCTATTTACTCACAGGGGGATTTTTCCGACCTGTGCGAAGGCGGCCATGTGGAGAACACCGGAAAAATCGGCGCGGTGAAGCTGCTCAAGGTCAGCGCATCATACTGGAGGGGGGACTCCAGGCGCGAGTCACTGCAAAGGATTTACGGGATAGCTTTCCCGAAGGCAGCAATGCTTGAAGAATACCTCAAACAGAAAGAAGAGGCCGAAAAAAGGAACCACATGAGGCTAGGAAAAGACCTCAAATTATTCTCAATGCAGCAGGAAGCGCCCGGGACTGTTTTTTTCCACGAGAAGGGAACAGCGATATGGAATTCCCTGATTGCGTTTGCACGCGAGCAGCAGTCTGGAAGGGATTATAAGGAAGTGATGACCCCGCTCATAATGAAAAAGGAACTCTGGCTCAAAAGCGGCCACTGGGACCACTACAAGGACAACATGTATTTTACTGAAATTGACGGGGAGGAATATGCGGTAAAGCCGATGAACTGCCCCGGCCACATCCTTGTTTACGGGGCAAACAGGCATTCGTACAGGGACCTGCCCATACGCATGGCAGAGTTCGGGACTGTGCACAGGCACGAGCTATCCGGTGTCCTGAACGGATTGCTGCGCGTGAGGAAATTCACGCAGGATGACACGCATATTTTCTGCACCCCCGAGCAGATCGAAAGTGAGGTAAAAGGCGTGCTTGAAATGGCTGATGAATATTACAAGACATTCGGCTTTGAATACAGCATAGAACTTAGCACGAGGCCTGAAAATTCAATGGGCAGCAAGGAGATCTGGGGCAAGGCGGAAACAGCGCTGAAAAACGCCCTCAGGGCAGCCGGCAGGGATTTTTCAGTAAATGAAGGTGACGGCGCATTCTACGGCCCGANNTATTGACAGCGAGGACAGGGGGCAGACACCCGTGATGATACACCGCGCCATCTTCGGATCGCTCGAGCGATTCATTGCAATACTCATCGAGCATTATGCAGGGGCGTTCCCCCTCTGGCTTGCCCCTGTGCAGGTAAAAGTCATTTCCGTCAGCGAAAAATACGGCGGATATGCGGCAAAAATGCACGCAATGATGTCTGCTGCAGGATTGCGCAGCGAGCTTGACGCGAGGGGAGAAACAGTGGGGTTCAAAGTAAGGGAAGCGCAGCTTGAAAAAGTGCCATACATCATCAATGTGGGTGAAAAAGAAGAGCAGGCAGGAACGATTGCTGTGCGCGACCGGTTGGGAAAAGTATCATTCGGGCTTGACCCCAAGGCATTCATAACGCAACTGCAGCAAAGCATCATGGAAAGGAAATAGCCAAAAAAACAGCCGGTTTTATTGCAGCGCGAAGGTTTTTGCCGTTAGCTTGCAGGCAGAGCCGAAAGTGGCTTATCAGTTTTTTTTCTGCCTGATTTTTTTGGCGAACGGTTACTTTAAATAAATGAAAAGCGCTTCTATAAGCGATTAAGATGCCTGCCAACTACATGGACAACCTGTTTGACAAAATAAAAGGCGGCAAGGACCCTAAAAAGCAGGCAGCAGAAGAAAAAAAAGGCGCGCAAAAATCCCCGCCAGCCCAGGCCGCAGGGCCGCCCAAAATGGCAGCAAACGCAGCCCCGAATGATTACTATGCCAAGATAATTGAAAATGCAAAAAGGGCAGGCCCCGCAAAGGATCCTTTGGAAAAGGGCGAGGTGCCGGTGCAGATTATTGAAAAAATCGTGAAAAAGGCTGAAAGCAGGGCAGCCGCGAAACCGGCCGCCGCTGAGGAAGAGGAAGTAGTACTCTCAAAGACTGAAAAGGAATTTGAACAGGTCCAGAAAGTCGAGGTTGAATCCTACGGCGACACAAAGATCTACCAAATTCCGGGGCAGGAACTTTATTATTACTGGACGCCGGTCATAAGGCCCGGCGGGGCTGAAAAGGCCATAATCAACACGATCAAGGAGGCAACCACCCGCATAATCAGCATAACGCCCTACAAGATCAGGGACCCTGAGCAGCGGAGGAACTTTTATTTCCAGAAAATCCTTGAAATAATAACAAATTCCCCCGAACTCAACATCCCGAAAGGAAAGCACCAGTTCTATGCCGATGCAGTCGTGAGGGAGATGGTGGGATATGGCATAATAGACCCGCTCATAAAAGACGACAAGCTTGAAGAGATCATGGTGATAGGGCCAAACACACCAGTGTATATCTTCCACCGCAAATACGACATGATGATCACAAATATCGAATTTTACAATGATAACGAGATACAGGACCTCATAAACAGGATTGCCAGGCAGATCGGAAGGCGTGTCGACATTGCAAGCCCGCTGCTTGATGCAAGGCTCTCTGACGGAAGCAGGGTAAATGCCACAATACCGCCATCAACTGTAGGCGGCTCGACACTTACAATAAGGAAATTCCGCGAGGACCCTTTTACCATCCTTGACCTCATGAAAACGGGGACACTCAATGCAAAAGGCGCCGCATTCCTCTGGACATGCGTCGAGGGCCTTGGGGTAAGGCCTGCAAATATCCTCATCGCAGGCGGCACAGGATCGGGAAAGACAACCACGCTCAACGTCCTTGCATCATTCATCCCCGAAACCGAGAGGGTAATAACAATTGAGGACACCGCCGAGCTCAGCCTTCCTTTGCGGCACTGGATAAGGATGGAAGCGCGCCCCCCCGGCCTTGAAGGGTCAGGCGAGCTCACCCTTGACATACTCACCAAAAATTCACTGAGGATGAGGCCGGACAGGGTCATAGTGGGGGAGATCAGGCACGACGAGGCGTTCGCACTGTTCACTGCATTCAATACGGGACATGACGGCTCACTCGGAACCGTACATGCAAACTCATCACAGGAAACCATAATAAGGGTCACAAGCCCCCCTATGAATGTGCCTGAAGTGATGATGTCGGGGCTCAATTTCATAATAATCCAGCACAGGCTCCACGACAAGAAGCTTGGCACCATAAGGAGGATGACGGAAATTGCGGAAGTGACGGATGCACTCAAGGGAAGGCCCAAGACAACCACAATTTTCAAGTGGGACCCCTATACCGATTCCCTTAAGAGGACGGATGAGGCAATGGAGTACATGGTCCTGCTGGAAGACCTCACAGGCTTATCAAAGAAGGCGATCGAGGAAGAAATGGATCACAGGGCGCAGTTCCTCACCCAGCTCATCAAAAACGATGTGAAGGGCATGCAGGAAGTGTCG
Organism: Candidatus Iainarchaeum sp.; assembly: GCA_013331625.1. Lineage (GTDB taxonomy): Archaea > Iainarchaeota > Iainarchaeia > Iainarchaeales > Iainarchaeaceae > UBA10205 > UBA10205 sp10205u. Next base: position 10,844 of record DUGC01000098.1, read on the forward strand.
GGGAAACTGAAGGAATATTTAATGTTGCAAAACAAGAGATGATGGGATTATGCCTGAGGAGCTTGATGAACTGAAGAAGAAAATAGAGGGCGGCGAGGGGCCGAAAAAGGGCGAATCCAAGCAGAAGGCAGAGCCTGAGAGCGTGGATGTAAAACAGGTTGAAAGAATAGTTGAAAGGATGAAAAAAAAGTACGTGCAGGAAGGGGTAAGCCTATCGGAAGTGAGCGGAAAGCTCGGCGAGCTAAGGAGCATCATAGCAGAAGGCGAGCAGGCAAAAATAAACGTGGAAAATGTGGAGGAGCTGCAGGAATTCAAATCCCCCATGGTAAGGCAGCTTGGCAGGGTTTACATGGCATTCAGGGCGCCTTTTGAAGCAGTCGCCGGAATAATAAAAACCATGCCGCTTGCATCCGATATACAGTACTACCTATATTCTGCAAACATGCGCTTTTCCCTCAGCCAGTGGCTGGCACTTGCACTGAGTTCGGCTTTCCTTGTCAGCGTCTTTGGTTACCTGCTTGTGGGGGCCCTTAGCATAACCCTTGAAATACACCCGCTGCTTGCGGTTTTTGGCCCGCCACTTGCAGGGCTTGGGGTAATGGGGATAATGGTGCTCATCCCAAAGAGCAGGGCACAGGGCCGGGGCGAAGCCATAAGCGTTGAGCTGCCATTTGCCCTTCGCCATATGGCAACAGAGCTCAAGGCGGGGCTTGGGCTGTATAAGACAATACAGACAATTGCCACTGCAGATTATGGCGTGCTCAGCGAGGAATTCGCAAGGACTGTGGCTGAAATTGAGGAGGGGACAGATGCCAAGGACGCGCTGCGCCACTTTGCAATGAGGACCCAGTCAAAGGCGCTTCGAAGCGCCCTTTTGCACATTGTAAGGGCACTCAAGACAGGCGGGAACCTCTCGGAGATTATGACCACAATTGCGCAGGACGTGAGCTTTGACATGCGCGTGAAAGTGCGGGACTATGCGGAAAAAATGAATTTTTTCGGGGTCATATACATATTCATCGCGATAGTCGCCCCCGTATTCCTTGCAATAATCGGCTCGATACTCAATGCGCCGATTTCAGTCGGCAATGTTTCCCTTCCGCCCATGCTGCTTGCGCTTGTCTACCTTGTTGCAATGCCTTTTATACTTGCAGTCCTCATAATGTACCTGAAGATGACCCAGCCAAAGGTGTGAAAAAATGTCGCTACAGCTCGTAAACAACATGCCATTCCTCAAAAATATCGGCATGTTCCAGTCCTATTGCCGCTATTTATATAGCATAGAATTCCCGATAGACCCGCTGCTGTGGCTGGTGTTTTCCGCCCTTGCGGCAACAGTTGCAGGAATAGGAAGCTGGCTGGTTGCAGGGATGGCCCTTGGCCTTCCCGAGGCGCCACAGCTCGGGGTACTTTTTTTCGTAGTCCTCATAGACCTCATGATAGGCTACCCCTATATCAAGGCCAAGCAGAGGATTGATGCAATTGAAGAAGAGCTCTCAGATGCGCTGCGCCAGATGGCTGACACATTGCGCAGCGGCGGCACATATGAATATGCACTGCGCGAAGTCGCCCAGTCAGAGTTCGGCCCGCTCAAAAAAGAGATGTATGAAGTGATAAGGAAGCTTGAGGACGGCGAGAATTTTGAGAATTCGCTGCGCACCCTTGCCGACAATGTCGATTCAAGGCTCGTGAAAAGGACAATAACAGTGATAGTTGACTCGGTTGCCGCAGGTGCGGGGCTTGCAAATGTGCTTGAGGAAATTGCAGAGGATGTGCGGGAGAGCCACAGGATGAACAAGGAGCGGCAGGCAAGGACAGTGCTCCAGGTGATATTCATGTTTGCCGCAGGCGGCTTCATTGCGCCCATGATATTTGGCTTTGTGAGCACTATTTCAAAAGTCTTGATCAATGCATCCGTTTCTGCAGTCAGTGCTGAAAAGGCAATGGAGGCACGCGACGCCCTTGGGATCATACAAATGTCAATACAGGCATACATATTCATGGAGGCAGTTGCGACAGCGATCATGATAAGCATCATGAGGGATGGCAAGATTACCAAAAGTATTATATATATCCCAGTCCTCCTGTGTATAGCATACGTTTCCTACCTTGTTGCTGGGGTAGTTTCGGGTGCATTAGTCGGAGTGGGAAAATGAGCATTCTCCATGAGGAAAAAGGCCAAGGGTCAACAGAAGTCCTGCTAGTGTTAGGGCTGGCCGTTGCGGCTGCAATAACAGTGGGCTTTTACCTCAAAAACTTCGTCACCCAGGAAATCCAGCCAGAGGTGGAAAACAAGACATGAGCATATTTCCTTTTTGTTTAGCCGGAAAGGATGGCTTTGTCACAGTTAAGTTTAGTATGGAAAGGGAGGTAAAACATGCATAACAAAGGACAAGGAGCACTCGAATACCTGCTCCTAATAGGAGGAGCAATCGTCGTTGCCGTAATAGTCGTGACACTGCTGCTCGGAGTGGGAACTACAACAGGAGGAACAACAAATGCTACCAGTATGGCTGCAACAGCAACAAATCTTGCTGCAACTGCAGGCAACTCGACAGCTAGTTGTTACGACCTGACAAACGATGCTACTACAGGCGTTTCAGGTACACCACAGAGCCATATTTTCAACAACACAACAAGCCAGTGTTGGAAAATAGCAGGCACATACCCATCATGCAATGCAACATTGCAGACAGCGACAACCGCTGTAACTTGTTGCACTACAGGCGCAGGCTGTGCTGAGAATAGTGCGACGGCGAATCTATACTACAAGAAAATTTGAACACACTATCAATTAGGAAAAGCGCGGAATTCCGTGCTTTTCTAACTATTTTTTTAATTCTACAAAAACCCCAATGGCACATTCAAGCAAAAAACAATAAATACCCCCATGTACATACTAATTGGTGATTGCCATGAATTCACGCGCGCAGGTTTCGATCGAGTACCTCCTCACAGTGATGTTTGCGGTACTGCTTGTAATTGCAGTCACTATCATTGCATTCAATATTTCATCAGTTGCAGACAAGGCGCAGCTCCAGATAGTGAAGAACCGCGACGGGGCAATATCCTCGCTCATGGGTTAAAAGGCTACCATCCACAATAAATTAACTTCCAGTTTTTATCCCGTACATGGAATTGTTCCCTGCAGTTTACATTCTGGCCTCCGTTGCGGCACTTGCCATTGCAACATACACCGACCTTAAGGCAAGGATAGTGCCTAACAGGCTGACTTTTGGAATTGCCGGCCTGGCATTGCTCCTCAAGGGAACGGAATCATATATCGCTGCAACCCCCCAGCCATTGATAGAAGCAGTTACAGGAGGGATCATCGCATTCATTGCATGCTACATTCTCTACAGGGCAGGGGTTTGGGCGGGAGGGGACGTGAAGCTTGTGAGCAGCCTTGCACTGCTCAACCCTGTAAATTATGCATTCATTGCAAAATCAGCGGGGATTGCAGGCGGGATCATTGCCCCTATACAAATCCCGATATTTTCAGTCTCACTCATCGTATACTCGGCATTTGCGGTGCTTCCTTTGGGGGTTGCAATGAGCGTTGCTGCCGCAATGAAGCACAGGGAAGCGGTTTCCAAAACAATTGGCGCAGTGAAATCAAAGCTTGCAAGCACAGCCAGACTTGCAGCGCTTGCGGCAGGAGCGCATATAATCCTTAGCGCGGCAGGGCAGGAGCAGCTGATTGTAATTCCCCTCATCCTGCTGGTTACATTCCTTCCTGAAAAAATAAGGACAATGATAAGCATTATTGCAACAGCCACGGGAATTATTATCTCCGCGGGGAATTTTGTTTCAGAAAGCCTTGCAGTGGGAATTCCGGTTATTGTAATTTACGGGGCATGGAAACTTTATTGCGAGAGCCGGGACTATGCATTCAAGGAAAGCATAAGCACAAAGGCCCTTGAGGAAGGCATGATACCAGATTGCATCGTGGTGGAAAGGGAAGGAAAGATAGAATTCGCGCAGCAGCCCCCCATGAGAACAGTTATAAATCAGTTAATTGCTAATAAGATCCAAAGAGTCCCGGAAGGGGATTTTACAGAAAAGGTAATATCAGGCCCGCGCAATGCGGCAGGGCTGAGTGTGGAGGAAGCGGAAAAAATCGCAGGATATGCAAAAAAAGGCCTTTGCCCGCAGGAAATTGTCATCAAAAAGACAATGGCCTTCGTGCCGGCAATACTCATTGCATATGTTGCGCTGCAGCTTGCAGGGGATATCTTATGGAATCTGCTATTAACATGAAGGGGCAGGCGACAATTGAGTTCCTGCTCGTGCTCGTTATCTGCCTTGCATACATCGCGGCAATAGTGCAGCCAAATGTGCAGATGGCATCCGATTCAATGGCAGATACCGCAGGCTTGGGAAAGCTGCGGGCATCTGCCGACAAGCTCGCAAATTCTACCCAGTATGCCGCAATGTCAGCATCTGGCACAAAAGAGACCTTACAAGTGGTTGTCCCGCAAGGGGCATCATTGATATGCGATATAACCGAAGCAACATCGCCAAGCATCAGGATACAGTTTACACTCAGGTCAAAGGGCGCTGTCGCAGCATGCATGAGCGATGATGACTCGCCGGCAAACAGCGCAAACTGCAACAGGGCAATCCCGATCGGGCCACTTGGCACCGCCGAATTTTCATGCACCGGAAGTGGAGGAGCCCCGCTGCCGACAGCAGGCAGTGCTGATGAACAGCTCGTGCAGCCGGGAATTTACTCCGTGAGCGTTGAAAAACTTGCCAGCGGGGATGTGCAGGCTACTTTTAACGTGGTGCAATGAAAGGGCAGGCAAGCATCGAAATAATATTTCTGATAGGCTTAACGCTCCTGCTCTCATTCATGCTGGTTTCACGGGTATTTGCAGTGCAGGACAGCGTTTTTACGCAGGCCACAATGAGGCAGGAATTAATCAGCACTATTGATAAGTTTGATAAAAAATATGACGTCAACGTGATAAATTCCAAGGAGTGCGGGAGCGAAATACGGGTTGATATTGAAATAAAACCCCTGCCCAGCCCCGATGAACAATCCGAGATTAAAGATTCCCTGATCGGGGGGGCTGCAAAGGTCCGCTCAAGCGCAAAGACATTTGATATACGCTTCAATGAACCTGCGATCATCGGCACAAGCTGCTAATGAAAAACAACCGTTTCGGCGGTT
>DUGC01000083.1 GCA_013331625.1 Candidatus Iainarchaeum sp.
GTTTATCCCTAGGTTTCCGTCCTTGTAGTATGTGAGGTTGAATGCTGACCTTGGGCCGGTCGCAGTATCATTATCTACCCTGAAAGCGTAACTGCCGCCTATTTCATCTGCGTAGCGTATGTGCAGTTTTGCTAGTGGGTTTGTCGTCCCGATTCCCACGTTGCCATCGCTTGATGCGTTTGTGTATAGCGCTGTTGTTCCCGCTGATGTCACTGCGTTCAGGTCCCCGATTATCGTGAGCTTGTTTGTTGCTGTTGTTGTCCCAATGCCGACGTTTGCGTCTTTTCCCACCGTAAAAATGCTTGTGAGCACCGAACTATTCGAATCAACCACACTCAAAGGCCCCTGCGAATAAATCCCCCCAAGGCCTGCCGTAATGCTCTGGTTTGCAGTGAGCACACCATTCACAATAGCACTCTCAGTAACCTGCAAACCCCCGGTCTGAATCGAACCGGTGTTAATGCTCTGCAAATCAGAAGCGCCAAGGTCGATGATGGCAAAATTTGACCTTCCTGCGCCCGTATCATAGTTTGCGACGTATGCGTATTTTCCTGATACAAAAACCGAGTAGGGATAATACAGGTTTGTGTCGTTGTCAATTGAGCTTATTACCTGCGGGCCATAGGGGTCTGAGATGTCGATTATTGCAAAGTTCGATAACCCTGCGGCTAGGTCATAGTTTGTCACGTATGCATATTTTCCTGATACAAACACAGAGTTGGACTTGTACAAGTTTACATCATTGTTTATTGTACCTATTACCTGTGGGGTGTAGGGGTTTGAAACATCAATGACTGCAAAGTTTGAGTTGGATGCGCCCGTATCATAGTTTGCGACGTATGCATATCTTCCCGATACATAAATTGAGAAGGCCCCGTATAAGAGGTCGTCATCGTCTATTGAGCTTATTACTTGAGGGTTATAAGGATTTGAAATGTCAATTATAGCAAAGTTCGAGATTCCTGCTGTGCTGTTGTAGTTTGTCACGTATGCATATTTTCCTGACACAAAGATTGAGCGGGAGGATACGAGGTTTGTGTCGTTGTCAATTGAGCTTATTACCTGCGGGTTGTAGGGGTTTGAGATATCTATGACTGCAAAATTTGAATATCCCGCCAAATTGTTGCTATCAACAACATATGCGTATTTTCCTGCCACAAAGAGTCCTCGGGTGTTTGAGAGGTTTGTGTCGTTGTCTATTGAACTTATTACTTGCGGTGAATAAGGATTTGAAACATCCACTATCGCAAAGTTTGATTTTCCTGCGGTTGTACCGCCGCCTGTCACGTATGCGTATTTTCCTGATACAAAAACCGAGGCGGAATCTAAGAGGTTTGTATCGTTTAAAATAACGCTGGTTATTTGTGGCGAGTAGGGATTTGAAATGTCTACTATTGCAAAATTTGCCCTGGTTGAGTTGTCATTGTTTGTCACGTATGCGTATTTTCCTGATACAAAAACCGAGGTGGCACGGTACAGGTTTGTGTCGTTGTCTATCGAACTTATGACTTTTGGCGTTGGCGGGTATTGGGTAAGGGCGCCTTGATAGATGTTTGCGTCGCCGATTACATTGAGCATGTTTTGCGGCGTTGAAGTCCCTATTCCTACATTGCCATCGTTAGTGAGCCTGATTTTGAGCTGTGATGCGGTGTTGAAGTCTATCACTCCGCTGTTGCTCGCATTAAAAACCAAATCATTCTGCGCCGCATAAGTGAATGAAGAAAACAGCAAGGCCGCACACAAGGCCAGCAATACAGTTCCTGCAAAATTCCCGTTCATGCGCCCCCGCCCCCGATTATTTCCCAGTGCCCGCCTTTATCAGGGCCAACGCGCCTCAAAAGGCCTTTTGACTTGAGCTTTTGGATATTATACTCAACAGTTTTTTTGGAGAGGCTGCCTTTGCCCATTATCCCTTGCTTGGAAATAGTTGGCTGTTGTTTTATCAACTCAATTATTTTCAGTTCTGTACCCGACAGCCGTTCTACCCCCTTTTCTACCCCCTTTTCTACCCCCTTTTCTTGGGGTGCTTCTTCCTTCCTGCGGAAGGTCACCAAAGAGCCTGTTTTAAGTGTTTCAAATTCCACTTTCACATTGCTTGCCTTGCATTCATCATGGATTCTTTTCAGGCCCGAACCCCATTCCTCTATATCCCTGCTCAGGAAGAGGGCATGTGCAATAATCGGGTTTCTGAGTATGGACCTTTCTTTTCCCCCAATGTAGTTTTCTATTTTAACTTCTTCCGGAAACTGGCCCGGATTGTATATTTCGATGCGGTCCTTGAAAATGGCAATTTCATTCCCCTTGGGGTTTGCATAGTCCCTATGGCACAGGGAATTAACCAGCGCTTCAGTCAATGCCCTCACAGGGATCTCCGGCACTTCTACCCTTCTCCCCCCGGACAGGTCAGCCCTCCAATTCATATGCTCTTTGATGTAGGACTCGCTTCTTTCCAGCAATCCGAAAATGTTTCCGGTGAACTTCTGAATGTCAAGGAAGGTTAGCTTGTCAGTTCCGGCAAAGACCGCTGCCTGCACCTCAAGATTGTTGTCATCGCAAAAAAGCACTTGGCCAGCATTAAGCAGTTTCTCCCCTTTCAGGGCATGGAGTTTGTTCAGCGTGGAACGAACGTCAGTGAATTTGTGCGGTATTCTTTTTGCTTCGTTGGCCTTTTGCATATACCCCTGAATGATTTTCATGTCCGCATCCTTCGTGGTTTTCCCTGACAATTGCTTTTCCCACAGCCCCCTGTTCTGGCCAGTGATGAATCTCCTTAATTCTGCAGGGCTAATTTGCCTCTTTTCAGTCCCAACGCGGATGTATGCCCTGCCAAATGCAAAATAAGGGATTTCGCTGCCAGAAAACTCCACTTCAATACAGGTTTTTCCGTTTACCTCAAACTCCCTGATTTCCGGGTAAATCTTCGGCTCTATGTTATCCGAAATTGCCTTGGAAATATCCCTTAACGTGCTGTCTGAAACGCCCTGTCCAATGACGGTTCCATCATTCCTAACCCCAAAGTAAACCTTCCCCTTTCCATGCTTGTTGAGCATTGCAGCCATAGAAACAACCGCCTCTTTTAGCTCCGAAGTTGATTTCTTCAGCTCAACAGTTTCGGATTCCCTGAAAGCCATTTCAACCATCATTGCCGCCCCAGCCACACAATTCAATCGCCCATCATGTTAACTGCATTACCAAAGCCAATTGCCGCACTGCTCGGCTCGAAAATGAATTTCTGCAACTTGTCCAGCACCCTTGCCTCCAGTTCTTTTTCGGCATATGCGCTTTTTTCTTCCAAGCCGAGGAATTCGAGAACATAAGGGTCTTTTATCAGCTCTTCCGGCAGGCCCGGCACATTTCCTTTTCTTTCATACTCAACAAGCGCGTTTTTGTCCCTGCTCATCAAAAGCCTTTCATAATGCAATGAATATATCTGCCGCTTCAAATCCCTCACGCTGAGGCCCTCGCTTATCGCGTATTTCTCAAAGTACCCCCTTTTGGTTTCGTCTTCTATTTTTATTAATTCACAATAATGGGACCATGCCAATTTGGGAGACACTGTCTCCCGTTTTTTGTACGTCAGGTAGAACCTCCTCATTCTGCGCAGGTTGCTTGAATCAAAGCCTTTTCCGAACTCTTTGCTTAACTCCTTTGAAACGGCCTCCAAAAGCCCTTTGCCATACCCCGCCCTTTTTTTGCCTTTCTGCTCCTGCGCCACAATTTTCTCCCTGATTCCAAAATAGGCCCCCAGCATTGCGCTGTTGACGGCGGCATAAGAAGAATGCCTTGCAGCCAGCACAATCTTTTTTATTTCCACCACGACGGATGGATAATAGGCCAATTCTCTGCCACTCATATACGCCCGCCCCCGATTATTTCCCAGTGCCCGCCCCTGTCAGGGCCAACGCGTCTAATCACTCCGCTTTTTTTCAGTTTCTTTAAATCATATCTTACCCCGATATTGCTAAGGCCTGTTGCTTTGGCAAGGCCGCTGATGGTTATTCTCGGATTCTCGGAAATTTTCACCAATATTTTCCGGATAGTTTCTGGATAGTTTCTGGATATTTTCTGGATAGTTTTACTTACATTTTTCCGGGCATCTTCGCGAGCATCTTTCAGGTTTTCCTGTAAGGCTTTCGAGTTAATGCTTTTGGCGAAAACTGTGAAGCTTTGCGGATTCACGAAAAATTCAGCAGGGGGATTTCCATTTCCCTTAAATGTCTTATTTACTCTCTTCAGGCCGGAAGAATATTCCTCAATGACATTTGCTTCCTTAAATACCTTTGCAATGAGTTTGTTCCTTAGGTATGAAGGCGCTTTTCCATTTATGAAATCCTCGACAGTGAACTCGGCTGGGAGGCCGCCATAATTTGAGAATATTATCCTGTCAGGGTAAATGCGTATGCTTGCGGTCTGCCGATAATCAGCCAAAGGCGACAATTCGCGGAAAGTCTTGGTTTTCACTTCATTCAACCAGTTCTGAACGCTTTCAGCCGAAACGCTTGCCCCTGTAATCTCCTTATTGCGGTTAACGCCAACAATAACCTTACCGCCTCTGGCATTGGCAAAGGAGACAAGCGAAATTATAACTTCGTCTCCAAAGCTCTCCTTGAACTCAACGCAGTCATTTTCGCCCTTTGCGATAACGCTTTTTATTTCATCGTTGTTCATGCTTTCGCCCCGATAGTTATTTGCACATTGAGTTCGTTTTGCGGCGTTGAAGCCCCTATTCCTACATTACCATCATTAGTGAGCCTCAACTTGAGCTGTGATGCAGTGTTGAACTCAATAACCCCGCTGTTGCTCGCGTTGAAAACGAGGTCGTTTGCGGCTGCGTTTGCGGTAAGTGGCAAGGCCAAGAGCGCGAGCATGAGGGCGAGTGCGCATTTTGGCGCAAACCGCCGATTTTTTGGATTTGAACTCATCTCTCCCCACACCCCAATTTACATCCTAAAAATTTATTTATTCAGCCAGTAACTAAAAGGCATTTGTGCTTAAAAAATGCTTCCTGCAACCAATTTCAAAACAAGGCCATGCGAGCTTGGCTGGTCTGTGCCCGACAATGCAATTCAAAAACCAGGCACCGTGAAAACCAGTGTTTTTGCGCCCTTGTCATAGCTTGTGATGTTGCAGTTTGTGCATTCAGTTCCGTCGCGCAGTATTTTCGGGTTCGTGAAACTGGTGTTGTAGAGCGTTATTGTTGCTGGCGAATTGAGTTGTGGGAGTTTGTTTTGGTCGAGCGAGATTTTTCCCTGCGAAATATTGAGGTCTGCGTCGAGGTTTAGCCTGTCGTCCTCTCCTGCGGAAATTTTTACAAGCAGGAGAGTTTTGTTGGCGTATGTAACTTTTCCAAATTGTGAAATACCCAATTCAAGGTTCTGCATTCCGTTGATATCTGTGGAATTGAAGTCGGGCTTTATGTCGAATTTTGTTGCAATCGGGAGGGCGCAGCCGAAAATATTCACGTAACTTCTTGCGGTTGCTGCTGTTCTCGGGCAATTGTCAATTGCGTTTGGCACTCCGTCAAGGTCGTCGTCCAAAAGCGGCTGGCCCTGGCGGCTTACAATAACGGTTATTGCACCCGATGTTGCGCTCGCGCCCATGTTGTCAATTGCTTTTGCACTTATGCTATATGGCCCTGCCGCAACATCGTTCCAGGTGAATGAGTAGGGTGAACTGTTATCTGCCCCCACCAGCGCAGCCCCATTATAAAATTCAACTTTAGTGACAGACCCGTCGCTGTCGAAAGCATTTGCAGTGATTGAAATGGTTGCAGGGGCGCTGAAGGTCACCCCGTTTGTAGGGGCTGTCAGGGAAACTGTCGGCAGGATATTGCCGGAAGCGGGGCTATTTGTGGTGAGTGGGTGCGGGTAGGTATAGGGGGTATAAGGGTAGTAGGCGTTTGGGCCTTCTGCGGAAAATACCAGTGTACCCAAAGTCGGATATGTGACTCCGTCTGTCGGATAACTGTTTGCAGCTCCATTGCAGGCGGAGACCCCATTGGCGCATACAAACGTTTCCTTGCCGCCAGTTGCTTGGGGAGCGTGGAGAAAATAGTCCCTGTTCAATTTTATTTTTTCATTTGGGGGTGGGTCGTCAGGGGCTAACCTTATACTTGGCACTCCAGGAATGCCTTTCCATACATAGGCATTATTCCAGATAAATGTATTGTGAACTTGATCTTCAGCAGGCCATGCGGCTCGTGGGGGGTTAACGACTCCCGTAGTATCATATTCTTCCTCGCGTAACTTAATTGACGGCGCATAGCCGGCAGACAACGTAACCGTATTATCGTGGATAAGATTGGCAGAGCCTCTTGCAATCATTAACCAATCTATTCTTTTCCCCACCATCGTGTTATTGTATACTTCCACAACTGATTGCCCGCGTCTTGGGCAACTGCTAAATTCCCAATAACCTACCCCGCCGCATCCTCCATCCGCATTGCCATGAGTCATGATCGGGTCAATCGTTAGCCTTGGGCCATTAGGGTAATTTGTGGCATCCCAGTGATTGTAGCGGACGACAAGTTTTCCGCCATTAAAAGTTCCGATTGATTCTTGTGAATAAGAATAGGATGCTGGATAGTCGGCATCATAAATAAACTCGTTATCCTCGATAAACAAGGCATCTGCGGTACCTGCCGCCATTGTTTCCCACGATGCATCGGCCTGCGCCCTTGTTCCTGCCGTAAAACTTATCCCCATCAACGGATTGTAAAACGTATTGTGTTCTATGACGCCATTTGAACCGGCAATGATTATTGCATTGTACCCATAGTGGAACTCACTGTGGTCAATCCGGAGTTTCTTCAGCGAAATACCGTTATTCTGCACCTTTATAGCAGCTGTGTAAGGAGTAAAGTTCACACTGTTGAAATCGAATCCCGTTATCCGCACCAATTCCGTCAACGACGTGAACCCCGTGATGTAGAAAAAGCCGTTATTTAGGACCGTCCCGGCAATCAGCTTTGTACCATCTGGACCGGAACCTGCACCCATGATAGTGAGAGGCTTGGTTATTTGCACCGCCCTAGGCCACGTACAGCTACCATCCGGCACTGCAATGGTGTCCCCTTCGCTTGCGCTCTCGATTGCGCTCTGCACGTCCTCTTGCGAGCAGCTTGCGGCATTTATCGTGTTTCCTGGGGTGCATGCTGAAATGTCGTATCCCGAGCAATCCGGTTGGCATCTGAGTGTTCCGGATTTGAAACCGGCTGCGGCTGTTGAGCACGTATCCCCGTTCATGTTACTGTCATCGCACGCTTCGCCTGCTTCAACCGTGTTGTTGCCGCATACTGCCGCCCCTGCCATGCTGTCTGCCGTGAAAATGTCTGTGCCGGATGCCGGTGTGCTGAGCACAAGAATTAATGCAATTAAAATTATTTTGCCCTGTTTCATGTTTTTTTTCGCTCCTATAGCAGACCGCCCGAAACCCGCGAATTAAACCGCTTCATAAAATCCGGGCCATTTAAGCGGGACTATCCGGCAAGTCCTGCGCCTTGTAAAAACGGCAAAATTCACGTGCAAATTGTGGAATTGTCGCTCCCCTTCACCCAGTTTGTCCCGTTGCATGAACAAAGCTCTGCCACTGATGCGTCATAATAAATCCTCCCCTTGTCTGTTGCAGCGCACTGGCCGGGCGAATCCGTGGGCCGCAGTTTCATCACCGCGTTCACGTCGAGCCTTTTTGACGGCGTTGTTGTCCCTACCCCAACGTTACCATCGAATGCTACGAGGAACCTTGTCCCCGCACCCCCTGCGCCCTCTGGCGCGTTCACGTCAAGGACCCCTATTGGTGTTGCAAGGTTTGAGCCTATGAGCACGTTCCCGTCAAAGCGCGATGTGTTGTTATCCACCCAGACGGCATAGTTGCCGCCTGAGACGTTAGTGCCGTTTTCATCCTCTATATACAATGCCGCCGTGTCTCCTACCGTTGCCGCCCCGCTTACGACCCTTGGCTTGAGTATTGCGGCCGTTGCAATGAGCGGGTGGGTTCCGCTTGTAGATTCATTCCATGTTGCGCCTGAGATGAGCAGCATGGCTGCGGAATAGCCCGCATTTATGCTGAAGGCTCCTTCTTTTGCAAACATTTTAAACTGGGTGCTGGCGCCTCCCAGCAGGCTGTTTTCTGAAACTGAACCGGGTATTCCAGTCACGGTCAGTGCGGCAGTAGCCCGTAAGTGGGTTGTCGTATTAAGGTCTCCCCTGATGTTTACGCTGCCATTCGCATCTACGATATATGCGCTGGATGGTTTGGTTCTGGGGTTCATGTTTATCCCTAGGTTTCCGTCCTT
>DUGC01000088.1 GCA_013331625.1 Candidatus Iainarchaeum sp.
TACTCCTCGGGTTTTCCCCTAAAGTGGGGCTTGAGGAAGGCCTGCAAAGAACCATAGGGTGGTTCAATGAGAACGCCTGAAAATCAGGCGCCGGCCGTTTTAGTGCAACTGCCCAGTATCCCCCTGACTGCCGCTGCGGCACTCCTACTCATTGCACTCTCCGTAATTATGGCAGCGCTGCAGGGAAGCATCGTGAATCATTTCACTGGCACGCTTGATGCGGCAAAGCTTTCCCTCGTGCTCTCCATGACATCGCTCAACCTTGCAATCATAGCAGGCCTCATGCTCGTGGCTATGGGCATCTTTGAGATCTTCCGCTCATACCGCCTCGAAAATGAACTGAGGAACCTCTCATTCCTGCTGCTGCTTTTCCTCGGGCTTTTTGTGGGCGCCATATTTTATGCGCACCTGCACTTCGAGATGAAAGTGGTGGGCGTGAGTGAGGATGTGAAGTGGCACACGATGCCCATCCTCGCGCTCAAGCTTGAAAAAGACCTTATTACGCAGATGCAAAACAGGCTCCTTGTCTTTGAGTTCGACCCAGAGTTCTCAAAGATACCCGTCTACAGCCTCTATATCAGAAGCGCAAAAATCGACCAGCTCAATTCCAACCTCCCGTTTTCAGGCCTCATGAGTGTTCAGGCATTCTTCCAAGATGATTTCAACATAGTTTACGATGCCAAGGCAAGGTACCGGGGGGACAACTTTTATCACTGGGGTTCCGTGAAGAAGTCATGGCGCGTCAATCTTTCTGACAACAATCTTTTCAATGGCCTTGGTAAATTCAATCTAATCAATCCCAAGCACCCCAGTTATATGCTCGGTCCGATAACAAGCAAGATACTCGCTGAAGCGGGAGTGATGACACCTAACTCATATAACACAGCCCTTTTCATAAACAACAGGTATGCAGGGGTTTATGAGTACCTCGACCAGCTTGATGAGACATTCCTGCGCAAAAATAACTGGCTCCCCGGGGACATATATGCCGGGGACAAGCCCAAGGATGAAAACAACTGGATCACCAGGGAGCAGCAGACATGGATTGTATTTGACGAGCCGCAAAGATGGGACATACAGGCCACATTTGACGGCAATGTGGATCGGGCGATGGGCAATGTCGCATACCTGCTTGAGAACGTGAACACGAGCGATGCAAATAAGTTTTATGCCTTTTTTACCGACCATATGGGGGAGGATTACCTGAGGTTCCTTGCGGAAAAAACACTCGTGAACGATATACATGCAGATGACCGCCACAACCAGCGCTTCTATTTCGACCCCTCCTCGGGCAAGTACATCCCAATCGGTTGGGACCAAGAGGTGCTGCCTCTGCCGCAGGACATGACTCCGGACCTTATAGCCAACCGGATTGACAGGCAGGTACTGAAATTCCCGTGGCTTGTGGAGAGGAAGAACGAGCTGCTCTATTCGCAGCTGAACTCCTTTGACGAAAACAAGGTGATTGACTTTATTGAACAGAACAAGGAGGACATAGAGTACCCCCTGCTCAATGATATTGACAAGCATGTGGCTGATTGGCCCCTTAGCAGGAACATCACAATGGATGAGTGGAGGCAGGGCGTGGAAGACATGGGACAGACAATAAGGTCGAACTACTCATTCATCCGCAGCAGCCTCTCGCAGGCATATGTGTCCATTTCTGTGGCGGACTCTGGCGAGGTATCCTTTGACGTGAATGGCATAAGTGGAGTGAAAATAGTCGCGCCGGCTGGCAGCTGCTTTAAGACAAAAAAGCATGGGCGTGAGAGAGAGTACTCGTGTTTTGCACAGGGCGGATTAATCCTCCATCCCGGAAGGGGCATAAGGACGGAAAAGGTGCAGCTAGGAAGGTATGTGTACGATTCGGAGCGCGTTGAAGCGGTTCCAATAAGCTATGTTTACGATAGCAATGCCGGGAGCGAAGAGATAGTCGAGCAGCTAAGGCAGCTACGGTACTACAATTCGGTTACGGGGCAGGAGATAAACCCGCAAATTGAAAGGAAAGCCGCCCTCTCGCCAAGGCAGTCGGATTTCCTCTCGGCAGGTTACTCGCAGCACCCATGGCTCTATGAAGAGGCGCCAGAGAGGCAAATAACCTGGTCGGGAGAGATGGTTCTCGAAGGCCAGCATGTCTTTGGCAGGAACGACACCCTGATAATAGAGCGTGGAACAGTGCTTTCCATGAAAAAGGATGCGTCAATAATCTCGTTTGGTACCGTTATCGCGAAGGGAACGGCGGAGAAACCCATCACAATTACTTCTTATTCCGGCGAGCCTTGGGGCTCATTTGTGATGCAGGGGTCAAATTCGTATGCAGAGCTGGACTATGTGCACATGAGCAATGGCAGCGGCACGAACTATGGCATGGTAACCTATACCGGGATGATTTCTATTTATAACGGCAATGCTGTAATTGACCACTCAGTGTTCTCCGACAACAGGAATTATGATGACCTTCTGAACGCAAAAAGAGGTTCGATACGCATACGGAACTCGCAGTTCTTCAATTCCTTTAGTGATGCGATTGACCTCGACATCGTGGAACACGGGGAAATATCCTCCAGCATTTTTCGCAATTTGGGGGGCGATGCAATTGACCTCTCCACCACAAACCCGCTGATTTTCGACGTGAACATATCCGGGGCGGGCGACAAGGGGATATCAATAGGCGAGAAAAGTTCCCCGCAGATAAGGAACGCATACATAGAGGATGCAAATGTCGGCATTGCGATAAAGGACCGCTCCGACCCGAGGATTTATGGCGTGATTATCAGGAATACCAAATTAGGGGCAGCTGTCGAATCTTTTGAGAAAAACTGGCGCTATGGCGGCGGAGGCCTCGGGACAATTTATGACAGTAATATCTGCGATAATAGCACCGTGCTCTACATGGATAGCGTCTCGAAAACCACTTTTGTCGGAAATGGCGGCACAGTCGTGTGCACAGGCTCCTCTTGTGATGTGGGGTGCAAAAATGAGCTACACTGACAGGGGAGAACTGAAATTTCTCATAGACTATCAGACATATGGGGCTATTCTCAAGTACATAGGGCCCTTCACCGAGCGGGACAGTAATGTGGGGAAAAGCGGCTCATACATCCTCTGCAGCCTTTATTACGATACAAAAAACAATAAGTTCTATTGGGAAAAAGTGGAGGGTGAGAAGATCAGGAGGAAAGTGCGGATCCGCACCTACATTGAAAGCGAAAGTGGCAAAGCCCTTGCCACTATGCTTGAAGTGAAGAAAAAGGACGATAGGAATGTTTACAAGAACAAGGTTGTGGTGGAGTTTGATGATGCGCTCACCTTCATGGACACTGGAAATGCCGACTGCTTTAAAAGACGGCTGAGTGACTCCGAGAGGGCGACGCTCGACAACATCATCTATCTCAAGTACAAGTTCGGGCTAGAGCCGAAAATAATGATCAAATATGAGAGGGAGCCTTTTTTTGACAGGTATGTCAGGAGCACAAGGCTTACCTTCGACAAGAACGTCTCCTATCGCACAGTCGACCTGCGCACACGTGGCGGGGAAACCTGCGAGTTCGCAATTCCGCCAAACCTGATGGTGCTCGAGATCAAGTACAGGAGGATGCTGCCATTCTGGGTGGCTGACATGATAAGAAGGTTCAGCCTGCGGCTCGTGACTGTCTCGAAGTACTGCGAGGCCATGAATGCATCGCTCGCAAGGCCGGATTTCTGAAGGAAAATCCAGTCTTTACAACGCCGTTGGCAAGAACGCACTTGCCTTTAGGCGGGTGATGAATTGCTGGTGGCGGCGTTGTGTGCTGNNACGCCCGCCCCTTTTAGGGGCGGGCCGTTTTACCGGAAATTATTTCCAACATAAATTATATTTAATAACTTATGCAGGGGTAATTACAAGATGGCTTGGTTTGAAGATCCGATTTCGGCACTGAACGGGCTGGGCGGTGCCGAAAATATTTTTGGCATCACGGACATTTTCGTTGTGCTGTTTCTCTCAACCATCCTATGCATACTCCTTGCACGCGTCTACCAGCTCACGCACGAGAGCGTTTCCTACTCAAAGAGCTTTGTCCAAATAATGGTCATTTTCGGCGTGGCAGTATCAATGGTAATGCTCATAATCGGGAGCAACATTGCGCGCGCATTCACGCTTCTTGGCGCTCTTTCAATTATAAGGTTCAGGAACGCGGTGAAGGACTCGAGGGATGTCGGCTTCATCTTTTTGATGATGGTAGTCGGCATGGCAGTCGGCACGCGCTTCTACCTGCTTGCGGTAATAATGACAATTTTCTTCTCGCTGCTCATAATCGGGATGTTCAAGTTCAACTTCGGTGGCTCTTTCAAGAAAGAGGAGTTGCTCAAGATGAACATTCCAAACAAGTTCTCGGTGGAGGATGGCCTTTCAGCCGTGTTTTCCAAATACCTTAACAGCTACCAGTTCCTTAGCACAGAATCAAACGGGAAGAAAGGTTTCAACACGGCAGTTTTCCTCGTGAGTCCAAAGGACAAGGCCAAGAACGCGGACTTTGTCGAGAAAATCAGGGAAATCACAGGCGGGGAAGTTTACCTCACGGGGACAGACTATATGGTCTACTGATTCTTTATTGTAACTCGAAGTAAATCTTTTGCAAAGTGAAATAGGGCCGCGCTCTGTTGGGGGCGGTCTGCTGGTGCATTTAAATCTTCAGGCCCGTTAAGTTGCAGGGCAGTGCTGTGGGAGGATTTTATATTCCGGATTTTTACGGTTTTTTTTAAAGGCGGCCTTGCATTGTAAAAATGCCTAGTAATCTGCTGTAACATCCTTGTGAAAAGCCATGAAGAATGCCGTGTTTTTCAGGTGTGAATGGACGTTATGCCTTCACGCAAAAGCCGCCCTGTGATCTCTTCAAGCTTTGCTGCAATTTCTAATTCCCCCTGTTCCCTGAGCCTTTGGCCTATTTTATTGCACTCGCAAATGGCTTCATCCTTGCAGCCCTTGCCGGAAATAATTTCCATTATATTGCCGACACTGGTGGGTGTTTGCCTCTCGTTTTTTGTGATCAGCGCCTCAGAAATTTTCTCCCCGGGGCGCAGGCCTGTTTCCACAATCTGCACATCAATTCCGGGGATAAGGCCATACAGCTTGATAAGCTCCACCCCTAAGTCATAGATGCTGATCTGCTCCCCCATGTCGAAAAAGTACGTGCCGCTTTTATCAAATGAGCACACCCTCAGGAGCAATGCAACTGCCTCTTCGATTGACATGAAATAACGTGTCATTTTCCTGTCGGTAACCGTGATTTCCCTCTTTTCCTCTATCTGTTTTATGAATAGGGGGATGACGCTGCCTTTGCTCCCGAACACATTCCCGAATCTTGCGATAAAAATTTTTGTTGACGGCTTGCCTGACAGAGTATCTTGGCATATCCATTCGGCAACCCTCTTTGTTGATCCCATGATGCTTGAGGGGCTAACGGCCTTGTCGGTTGAGATGAACACGAACCGCTCTGCATTGTTTGCAATGGCTGCATCAAGGACATTTTTTGTGCCAAAAATGTTGTTCTTTACGCCTTCTGCAACATTTTGTTCAACTATTGGGACCTGCTTGGATGCTGCAGCATGGAATATTATGTCCGGCTTGATGCTCTTAAAAATCCGGAAAATCCTGCCCCTTTCACGGATATTTGCGACGACTGCCTCAACTTTGGCATTTGGGCTCTCACGCCGCAGGTCCACAAGGTTGAAGTAAAGGCCGTTTTCGTCAATATCAAGTAAATACAGTTCGGCAGGGCGCGCCTTGGAAATGGTTCTTGCAAGTTCTGTCCCTATTGATCCGGCCCCGCCAGTCACAACAACCCTCTTTCCCCTGAAAATCTCCCCGACTTCGGCAGGGTCAAAGGATGCAATTTTCCTTCCGAGGAGATCTTGGGCCTTTACAGGCCTGATCTGGCCGAACTGCACATTGCCGCGTATAATCTCAAAAAGGCTTGGGAGTATTTTCAGGCCGACTTTTTCCACGGTGCACTCTCCTATAATCCTCCTGATGTCCCTGCCTTTTGCTGACGGTATTGCAATTATTATCTCGTCTGCCCCAAGACCCTTTGCAAGCCTTGCGGCATCGCTGATATTCCCTCTTACCGCAATACCCAAATACTCTGAGCCCAGCTTGGAAGGGTCATCGTCAAGAAAACACAGTACGGAATAATCCTGTGCCCCCGCTTTTTTTATCTCAGCTAGCACCAGCTTTCCTGCGCTTCCGCAACCTGCAATAATCACCTTTTTCAAGTTAAAACCCCGTAACGACTTTTCAATTTTCCTTTGCATGCTTTATGCAAAAAAACCTTTTGCTCCCCCTGCAGGCTATATTGCCTGTTAAAATGCATAATTTGCCAGCGGGATTTTCCAAACCCTGCATTTGTACAACACTGCATTTTGTAATGGTGTTCCAATTTCTTTTAAATACCTACCCGGATGGTATAAATGTGGTACCTTATGTCAAGGCTGAGGATTGGCATATTCACATGGGATTTTGACCCTATTCAGGGCGGGATAGGAATACATGCCCTTGAACTCTACAATGCCCTTATGGCCGACAAAGATTTTGAACCCGTGGTGTTTTCACCTTCACACACCTCACTTCCAAACCATGTGAGAATCTGGGGCGCCAGAGGATACCTGGGGCAGTTTTTGTTCTCCGTCCAGTGTGCATTGCTGGTTGAAAGGATGATCAGGGCGCATTCCCTTGATGTGGTGCATTTTATGGGGAGTTCAGGTGGTGTGCAGATACTCGTGAAGCCCTCAAAACCTGCAATATTTACCCTCAATAACACTTACTTTTACCTTAGCAGGGTTTTAGGGGGATTCAAATTTTTTTTCATGAAAGCCCTTGAAGAGATGTCAATTAACAACTCAAGTGTTCAGACAGCAATATCGGGCGGCATCGTGCAGGAAATCCGCCACCCAAAAAAAAGCGAAATAAAAGTGGTTTACATCGGCATTGACGGCTCCGTCTTCAGGCCTGCAAAATCCAGGGTGGAAAAGGCCATTTTGTTTGTAGGCCGGGTTGAGGAGCGAAAAGGCATCTTTGACCTGCTTGAGGCATTTGCGTCCCTTGATGAAAAGGATTATAACCTGTGGATTGTTGGGGATGGATCGGCAAAGGAGAGGGCCATTGTAATGGGGCGGATATTAGGATTAGAGGGAAAAATAACCTACTTTCCCAAAATGGACAGGTCATCACTTCCAAAATTATATAGCAGGGCTCTTGTAACTGTCCTCCCATCATGGAGCGAAGGTTTTGGCCTTACCATTGCCGAAGCCATGTCCTGCGGATGCATTGTGGCAGGTTCAGACATACCGGGCATACGTGACCAGATCGATGACGGGGTAAACGGGGTATTATTCAGGCCAAGGTCGCCTGCAGATCTTTCAGGCAGGCTCAAATTCCTGGTTTCAATGCGCAGTAAAGAGATCAGGGAGATGAGGCAAAAAGCCATCCAGAAGGCAAAATCTTTTTCCGTTTCCAAGATGGCCTCTGACTACAAGAGTATCTATTCGGGGCTGGTGAAATGAGGCTCTCATTTGCCAAGGCCGCAGCTGAAACAATGGCTAGAATTCTTTTCATTCTCCACATTTCACAGCTATTCATGGTAAAGGGCAAGGGCGCAAGGATTGTTCTTTTATATCACAATCCGGACCCTTCGGTTTTTGAGAGCCATCTTCGTTTCATCAAGGCAAATTACAGTATACTTCCCCTTTCTGAAAATGTGTCTTCTTCTTTGGGGCCTAAATTATCCATAACATTTGATGATGCATACAGGCGCAACTGCACGGAAATTTATCCGCTCCTAAAAAAGCATTCATCTCCCGCTGCCATATTTGTTGCCACTTCATACATTGGCGGCATCTTCTGGCTCGAGGCCCTCAAGCTCGCGCTGCAGGCTACACGGGAAAAAAAGGTTTCGATCCCTGAACTTGGCATTGAGTGCGGCCTTAAAACGCCCCGCCAGCGCAAAGACCTCTGGTTTGAGTTTGCCAGGAAACTGCTGGGCTACCGAGCCACTAAACGTGACCGCATGATCATGCGTATTGTACGTTTGCTCAAAGTGGAAAAAGTGAGCCTTGCAGATGCTGTTGTATGCTCTGAAAAGGAACTCATGTCAATGCTCCCGCTGGTTGAACTTGGCGCACATACTGTAACACACCCAGATCTTGTATCGCTCGGGCAAAAGTCTGCATACAAAGAGATAGGGGCTTCAAAATCAGCCATTGAGCGCATCACTGGCAGGGAATGCATATATTTTGCCTACCCTTTCGGGAAAAAGCCTCATTTTAACGAAAAAACAGGGCTGCTTTTAAAACAGCAGGGGTTAAGGTATGCATTCACCACGATCCCTTCATGGAATGAAGGCATTGGCCCTTTTGAGATAGGGAGGATCGGAGTCGGTGACAATGATTCGGTTGATCTACTCTGCCTCAAGCTTTCTGTTTTCTGGCCGCTGATCTCCAGCTTTGGCGACCTTTGACATTTATAAATTTATCCGGCTTATTAATCTATCGTGCGCTTATTTTTTTCCCATGTTGAATTGGACGTGGGGCATCGGTCAGTGTCCGGGGTTGGCTAGGGATGGTAAACTACATTTGTGTTGCGGTAGGGATTATCGCGAGGGTTTTGTCAATGTGGATTGCATAGCTGGAGGGGCGCAGGACATCACAGCAGACCTCAACAAGCCATGGAAATTTGCAAAGGATTCCTCTGTTGAATACCTCTTCATCAAAGACGGCCTTGAACACTTGGATTCGCTTGAACATTTTTTCCGTGAGGTTTCGCGAATCCTGCTTCCAAACGGGAGAGCTGAAATCTGGGTGCCGCATTACAAGTCCCCTTCAGCATACAAAATGACGCATAATTTCTTTTTCTCTTGGAGCTCTTTTAATGGGTTTCCCGAACCGCATGATCCGGTAAGGGACCTTAGGGTTGTTTCAAACCTTCTTGTGGTCGAACCCAATGTGTTCCCATTCACTTTGCTAAACAGCATTGCCAATCTGTTCCCCAAGTATTGGGAGAGGCTATTTTACTAAGAATTCCGACCGGTGTAGCAC
>DUGC01000114.1 GCA_013331625.1 Candidatus Iainarchaeum sp.
CATGGAAATATTTCATCCGATTTTCTTTCACGCGAAATATAGAACAACGGATCTACACCGCTTTCTGAAAATGCTTTCTGCCATAATCCGAAATCAAAAAATTCATTCCATGCGTCAAATTTACATCCGAGTTTATATGCTTTAACTAAAACTTTCGCTAATTTCCTGTCTCCCCTTGAAAATACCGCCTCAATAAAACTCTGCTTTGGGTTATGCCATTTTATATCCTTATTGAATCTTCCAATAAGGAAATTTATTTTTTTATTAAGATTATCAAGAGAATCCATTGAATGGGATTGAAACGGCGTATGAGATTTTGGCACAAAAGAAGAAACCCCTATATTAATTCTTATTCTCCTGTTTCCAGTTTTACAATAATTTTTTATTTCTTTCACAAGATTTGCAATTTCCTCTACGTCTTCAAAATTCTCAGTCGGCAACCCAACCATAAAATACAGCTTTATAAGATCCCATCCCTCATCAAAAACAACTTTCGACATACTTATATTTTCATCGTTTGATATTTTCTTGTTCAAAAGCTCTCTTAATTTATCCGTTCCTGTTTCAGGCGCAAAAAACCCCGCTTTTATTGCCGCAACCTGCCCTGCAAATACCTTGCGGAAATCGCGGCCCGCTTCAATCGTGAATGCGCTGCTATGGCTCACAGGTTCCACTGCATCGATTATGAAATCCTCGGCGGCAAAATTGCGGAACTGGATGTAATTTGTCGCAGATTGCCCTGAAACGACCGTGATCCCGCTGCCGGACATGCTCAGGTCAGAGCACTGGCGCACAGAAGTGTCATCCTGCCCTGCATTGTCCTGATTAACAATAATTGTAACGCTTTGTTCCTGGCTTTGCGTATTGGTATTTTTTATTTCATCAAAATGGGCAAAAGAATCATCCTTAGGCCTCAAATATGAAGTGCTCCCCTTGGCTGTCGGGGCTTCGGGCGCAGGCTTTGAGCCCTGTAGTTTTGGCCGCTGCGGCGCGGCTACATCCACAGTGAAATCCTCGCTGATCGAAGGAGAAGGGCAAAATGTCCCGTCGCGAAATGTCGCTGCCACTTCAATAGTGGCGCCCTGCATTCCCCGGGGTGCGTCTTCATCTGCAAAAACATCAAATTCAATGTTACCGGACGAATTATTTGAAACAACCTTCTCAAATTTCACGTTGGATATCCTGATCCCGAATCCGTTTGGTGAAACGGAGACATTTTCGATGTCCAGGAATTTGCGCGAATTGTTGTCAAGCCTGAATGTTGCATGCCTCTTCTCACCTGGCTGCAGGTTAATCGTGTATGAAACAATGCTTGCCTCATTGCAGCCCGCTTCCTTTTGCGGCTGGTAGCTCTGGCCTACAAGGGTAGGCTGGCTGGGCGGCAGGTAATAGCTGCCGTAATATGCCGGCCCGTAAGTGTGGATCCAATCCGGGTAATATGTCCATGCTGAATTGTAGTAGTAATATGAAGGCGGATAATATGTGTAGTTGAGTGTTGCGGGAGGCGCAAAGCTCCAGTAAGGGTCAAATGCGTACCATCCCGGCTGGTAATAATTGTAAGCCCCCGTGGAATATACCCTGAACGGGTAATCAAAGTAATAATAATCGTTGTAAGCGTACGTGTAGGGCGTTCGCATGTAAGTATATGCGCCCCCATAGTTCACTTCAAAATAAAAGTCCGAATTTGCATAGCCCACATACAGGCCTGCATTTGCCTGCTGCGCGAGCATTAAAAGAAAAGCTAGTGGCAGCAATATCGCGAGTGGTTTATCCAACCTATCATCCCCCATATCTATTGCATTCACCAGAATATATAAATCTTTTCCTTGGTTAACCGTACTGGGTTAATGGATTTAAGCTTTTTGGGGTAAAAATTGGTAAATTCTAATTAAAATCAATGAAAATCATTAAATTATTAGCAATTATAAAAGATTTTTAGCCTGCTGTTTATCAGGGTTGTTTCATTTCACGAATTCCGGATTCGGCAGGCCTTCGAAGCCTTTGTCTCCGGTGAGGAACTTTGCGTTTTTCAAAGGTCTTTTTCCTTGAGAAAGTGCTTTTGCGAAACTTGAAGTGTTATTGTTCGGGGGGGGTATCAAATTCTTGCGCTGTGATTTCTAAATTGCGCGTTGTTGCCTTGTACCCTTCACTGCAAGTTCCGCCTCCCGTTCCTTTGCCATCAGAGCCTACTGAACGAGAGCCGCTTTTCGCGAAATTGCAATTGTCAAGTCTGCACAGGTCAGTGTGGGCAGTGTTGTGCCTTTCTGTTAAGTGCTAAAGTGCGGAACGGAAAATACAAGTGTTCCTGCTGAATAGGAAATTATGTTACAATCAGTGCATATACTATTGTTCCTTAATATTTCTGGGTTTTTGAAGGAGAGGTTGTAGAGTGTTATTGTTGCTGTTCCGTTCAGATCCGGTTGGTTTGCCGGATTTAATGTAACTCTTGCGCTGCTAATGTCAATGTCACTATCAAAATCCAGCCTTTGTGCAATATTGTTTACAATCCTCACCATCCTTATCGGCCTATTAAAAGTGATTTTTCCAAGCGATCTTACCCCGAGTTCAAAAGCGGTTCCCGCATTCAAATCAATGCTGTCAAAGTTCGGTTTGATGTTGAATTCTGTGGCAATTGGCTTTGGACAACCATAAGTGTTCACGTAACTTGCTAATGATGCAGGCGTAAAAGGGCACTTGTCTATAAAATCAGCAACGCCATCCAAATCTGAATCCAGAGGCATTGGAAGCGAGCAATTTGCCCCGGTGCCCCCATTGATGCCACGGCACTGCCAGAGGTACTCAGTGCCTGTGTCAGTGGCGTCAGAGAATGTGCCGCTTGTACAGGAATTTCGTGCAGCGCCGCAAGAGCCGTTGATGGGAATTCCGGGGGAATTCCGGTAAGCATCCCACATAGCCGCCACAAAAGCACTGCGGTACTGCCCGCCGTCCCTGTTGGCGCCATGAAATTGGGGAAACCTCCCTATCCCATCATCAGAATTAGTGTCAAGGATGCAGCCTCCTTTTCCATCCGGGCCAAATGTCTTTCCATAATTAGCAGCGTTGCCATCATAAGGGGCACAAGGATCCGGTTGTGCCAAGACCCCAAGAGCCACCCAGCGATCAATATACCCGGAATCAACAGGCCATTGAGAAGCACGCCATGACACGCTGAGCGCTGGCATCAAATACGTAGCCAGCACCTCCCCTTTCTGGGATTGCACTACAATATTTTGATAAGAAGCGCCAGAAGGCCCCAGCTTGCCGCCATCAATATACCCGTAAGGGTCCTTCATGGACTTACTTCCGTTGCCAGTAATGATGTAATTCCAATAGAATTGTTCAGGGTAGCCACTCTGGCCCCAGACAGCCATTTCTCTTGGCTTTAAGATAAAAGCGTCTTCATGCATAATCGTGCCTTCTGCCATAAGAACATCTTTAACCGCTTGAATGCCCAAAAGTACTGCTGCCCAGCCCGCTAAAATCCGGTGGTTTGGGTTATGGCCGTCATCCAGGTGGCGATATCCGTTGAGTACCGCATAGGCGCGGTCAAGGGCGTGCTGTGTCACCTGAATCAAAGCAGGCTTCTTGTTTTCGATAGAATCGTTAAGCATCAACCGCAAAAGGGCATTATTGATCGCTGCGGTATTCTCTGGCTGGTAGTCTTTCATTACATCAAAGGGGCGAAAATGTCTTGGAACTGATGCATCGTGGTCCATACGCAGCCCTTGCGAGAAAGTGCTTGCCAGTGCGGCAAGCGTCGGCGGAGTGCCAACAGGCGCATATGCCGGGAGAAGATTGGTCTTGAGATCGCTTACCCGATAGAGCGGCTTGGCATCACCAATGTAGGGTGGCCGGAAAACACTTGAGCCATTGTCAGGCGGTACCTCCATTAACACAGTAAGTACGGCCGCCATTTTCACAACACTGATGTTATTGGCTTTATTCCCGCCAATAACCTTAACGATTGATTGGCTGCCCGTGGCGGTATAAGGAAGCGCGGGCATGAGAGAGGGGTCATAATGCGGCCCGTTGGATTGAAAACCCTGCCGTGATTGTACCTTTGGATTGACTTCCCAACCATTGTTGCCGTCTGCAAAGTCGGGAGCAATTCTGGTTATGGTTACCGGGCCCAAAACCCAATAATCGCCATTAGCAAAAGCCCCGCAGCTATATTCTCTATCAAAAAACCACGTAATGCCGTGCTGGGAAATAGATGAACAAATGGTGGCTGCTGCTGCATGGGTTATCGCACTCGCGGCACCGGACTGCGCCGAAAAGTTGTTTGCAGCATCATACGCCGCGACAGCATACGTATACATAGTGCCGGGGCTCAGGCCAATATCGCCATAAGTATTCGTTGCACTTGTTCCCGCCTCTGCCCCATCCCTATATACCCTGTACCATGCAACCGCAATATTGTCTGTTGACGCATTCCACGAAAGATTGATCCGGGAAGAAGAGACGGCCGTGGCATGGAGATTGGCAGGCAGTGAAGGCGCAATCTTGTCTCCGGGGTCGGTTGTCCCTGAGCCAAGAGCGTAGAGCTCCATGATTTCTGCCTGGGACAGCACCCTATTATAGATGCGCACATCATCAAGAGAACCCCTGAAAAAATTGTTGCCAGCCAAGTTCCGGTTGGTTCCGATAAGGCCGCTTGACGGTATGTTTGCTGCACTGTTTACATCATTGGTTGATGTGCCGAGCAGTACGGTGTTTTTGTAGCATGCTTTGGTGTTATTCAGGAGAGTGCAGGTTACCATGTGCCAAGAGCTGTTTGTTGTGGGCGCAGGGTATATGTCGTTGTCGTCGCTTCCTGCGTTCCCGTCCCCTGTGGAAAAGGAAATTGCGCTGTTGCTTATCCTTATTTCATACTTAGTTTTTCTAGTTGAATTGGATGTTGAGCTGGATAGCCGTATTATGGTTCCGGCATAAGATAGTGCTGGCGGCAATACCCAAAACGTGATTGTGTAATTGGTGTCCAAATTGAGTGTTGCTGGCGCGCCTATGCTCACCGCATCATCAATTCCATCAAAAACCAATGTCCCCGTGCCAATTTTACCCGCAGCCCACGTTGGCCCGTTCACCAGCGCGCCATTATTCCCGTTCCCGCTCGAATCTGCTGCCGTTGTGCCGCCGCCATCATCAAAAGTCCAGTGGCCCACAAGGCCATCTGTGGGTGCAGCGCGCGCTGGCAGGGAAAGGGCAAGCAGGAGGAGCAATATGGCAAGGCCCCTTCCATATTTCATGGCAAAATAATGCAGTTGCAGAATTTAATATTATGAGTTTGCACAATTTTTGGAAAAGCCCGCCTATCCCTTCACATTCCCCACGGGCTTGAGCGAGAATACTTTCTTCGAAATCCCGATCTCATCCATTGTCGCTATCACTTCAGAAATGTCCTTGTATGCCATCCCCGCTTCCTCGGCAAGGCCTGCATATGATGCGCTTTTCACATAAATCCCTTTTGCTTCCATCTCTGCCTGCAACTGCTCGCCCTTCACAAGGCCCTTTGCCTTGGTGCGCGACATCGTCCTTCCCGACCCGTGCATGGTGCTGCCGAAAGTTTCGAGCATAGCTTTTTTTGTCCCCACGCACACATAGCTCCCTGTCTCCATCGAGCCGCCAACGATTATGGGCTGGCCGGTCTTGCGGAAAAGCGGCGCGAGCTCCTCGTGGTCCGGCCCAAAGCCGCGTGTTGAGCCTTTGCGGTGCACCACGACTTTTTTCATTTTCCCGCCCACTTTGTGCTTTTCGAGCTTTGCAATGTTATGTGCCACATCATAAATAAGGTTCATCTCCATTTCCTCAGCGCTTTTTGCAAACACTTTTTCGAACACCTTGCGGATGTTGTGGGTGATGACCTGCCTGTTTGCAAAAGCGTTGTTTGCGGCGCATGCCATCGCGCTATAATACCTCTGCCCTTCCTCGCTGTTGAATGGCGCGCACGCAAGTTCGCGGTCCTTTACCTCAAGATTGTACTTTTCCATCACAGGCCCGAACTCCTTGAGGTAATCTGTAGCTACCTGATGGCCTGTCCCGCGCGATCCGCAGTGCACCATAACCATGACCTGCTCATCGCTTTGCACGCCGAATTTTGCGGCGGTTTCCCTGTCATAAATATCGCTCGCATGTATCACCTGCACTTCAAGGTAGTGGTTCCCCGATCCGAGCGTTCCGAGCTGGTTCATGCTGCGCCCTATCGCCCTTTCAGAAACATTTCCGGGATCAGCGCCTTCAATGCACCCCTTCTCCTCAATATGATTTATATCCTCTTTCCATGCGTAGCCATTTTCCATGCACCACTTTGCCCCTCCCTGCATAACCTCCAGGGCCTGCTTCCTTTCAAGTTTTAAAGTGCCCTTCACCCCGACCCCTGCAGGGACCTTTTCAAACAAGTTATTCACGATCTCGCGGATTTTGGGCCGCACTTCCTTATAGCTCAGGTTTGTTGAAATGAGGCGCATGCCGCAGTTGTGTGATACAATGCAATTTGCAATAAAGTTATGGCTTTCATCGTTCATTGAGAAATCATAAACGTAGTCAGTGTAGTTATTGACTGTTTCAATTTTTTCAATTATGTCTAAAACAAATTCAGAATTACCTATAGATTTGCTAGCCATGAATTCTGTGAATGTCGGAAAATCCTTCCCTATCCTTGAATTTTCTTTTTTTACCCGAAGCTGGCTCAAAACTCTTGCTTTGCCGAAACCCTGACTATGAGCCTGTTCGATGATGTCTGCTTTTGAAATCTTGTTGTCGTTTAGTAATTTGCATGCACTTTCAACAAAATGATTGAAATTTTCAATATGGCGCCTTTTTTTCTTAAGATATGCAACTGCAAGCATTGATTTTCTCTTTCTTTCACTGCAATATTCATATCCAATCCTGCTCCAAAGCCTGATAAGGTTATCCTCGCCTGATGAGATCCTGATAGCAAATTTGTGTGTTTCCTCGCCTGAAACGTTCACAATGCCTTCCTGTAAATGAATGTTATTCACTTCCACTCCAAATTCGCCTAAGAGCTTGATGATGTCAATCATAAAGTTCAGGTTACTGCTTTTTAGGCTATTGACCTTGTTTTGGCTGAAATTTGGCTCTATGAAGCGGTATTTCTCCCCTTTACGCTGTGCCGGTTTTGTCAACTCAGCTCCAAAAAGCCCCGCAAGATAGAGGCGTTTAATCCATTTTGGCGATTCTTTTATCCATTTTGGGACCACGGTTGCTGTTTTTGATTTATTCCCAATTGGCACCCCAAGTGCATGCAATAGAACGGAGAGTGATTGCGAATTAATATAAAATGCAGTGGATTTTCCGCGAATCTCCCTGATTTTGCCTTTAGGAGATATTATAGTACTATTGCACTGTCTGCTCAGGTAATAATTGGATTCATAACCCAGCTTCTTAATATCCTGTGCAATATCACGCAGGTCATCTTCTTTGCCGCTAACTTTGGTTGACCATACTTCCTGCTTCCTTTTTTTGCTGTAAAATTTCTCTATATTTCCATCGCCTGTCAGGAATCCAGTGAGTTTAGCAAGTATTGCTAGTTGTTTTGAATCATCCCTCAAAGGCAGTAACGAATGTTTCCTGAGTTCATTGATAAGTTTTTTCCTATTGCCGACAATCCGATCTATATCTCCCTCATCCAATATCTTCCTGCCTTTTGGGTCTTCATATTCAACCCCTTCAAAGGGATAGGTCGCAAGGCAGCTGCCTACTGCAAGTTCCCCCGCAGGAATCATGTTTTTTCCGGTGTAGAGGGGGTGATCGGAGGTAAGGATTATTTCATTTCCACATTCGGTGGTGATTTTTATCACTTTTTCATCCGGTTTTTTTTTCATGAAAAGAAGCGGCACTTCGCTTTTCTTTTTATTCGTAACAATATCAAGGAACATGAGTTCGTCTTCAAGCGGGCGCTTTTCAAAGTCTTCAATCTTTTTATAATAACCCGCTGAAGTGAGAATTTTAGTGTTTGCGACGAGGCAATTAATGTCAAACCCGACGATTCCAGGGCTGATTATGCCTTCGGCTGCATCAAATGCCGCGACAGCCCCGACAGGCGCACCGTTAGGGGAGAAATAAACACAACCTTGTTGAGCTTGCTTTCTTAACCCCAATGCGCGTCAGGCATGGCAAGTGAGTATTTTTGTATCCCTGGCAAGCAGGCCAGGTTGGTGGACTGCTCAAACACCCCGTCATCCATGTTCGCAAACAGGTTTTCATTGGCATAAATTCTTGCAGGGACATTCATGCCTTCCTTTTCAGTTACAGGAATTTCCCATACGTTTTTTGAAACCTGAGTTGCCTTGTATTTTGGCATTTTCTTTCATGCACCTCCGCATCGGCAATTAGGTCTGAACTTGTTTTTAAATGCTCTCAGAAGGATTTTTTCCGTGGAAACCATTAAAACCATAAGTGCCGACCTTGCCGCAGTGCATGCTTACCTGTGTGCTGATGGCTAGGTAATGGTTGGAAAACCGGGGGGTAAATATTCTTGCTATCGCATTGGGCTTAGGAACACTGAACCTGTTTTGCTTGAAGATTTCTGCCAAAAATTCAATTTTGTTTTTGGTTTACGCCCCCATATATCCAAAGATATTGATCGCGCTTATATCGGGGATAAGAGCATCCATCAGTTCCTCACTAGCACATTCGGTTCCTTTTATTCTCATTATTGGTCATTTCCGGAAACAATTTTCAGCAGTAAGGAATTGAAGGCAGCTTGGCTCCGTGCTGTGTTTGACTGTGAAGGCTGGGTGTATTGCAAAAATGGTAGTGACAGGCATATTGGAATAGGGATGGTAAATCTAAACGGAATATTCAAAATTCAATCACTTCTGGGGGCGGGTCGTTTTGCATCCGAAGAAAAAGGCAAAGTTAGCAGAAACACTCAGGCCCTTTGTTGAGCATGAATGGAAACTCCCCTGTTCAGGAACTGAACGGGCGGCATTTATCCTTTCCAAGCTGGGAGGGAAAAGGCATAAGCTTGGAAAGCGGAGATTAAGGGTGTGCTCATGCATTCGCGCAAATTTGGAAAGATTGCAATTGGAGCTGAAGCGATACTATGATGTTAATGCCCTTGTTTCAGGTAAAGTGAAAAACAGCAGAGGGGATTCATATTTTGAATTGTCTATAAACAAACTGGCAGATGTTGAAAAAATAAGAATGCATAGGCTAAAATATTCCTTAAACTATTCTATGTCTATGCATTCCATCCGCAATGTTTCATTGTCAATAGCTGCACTTTATCTCCTGCTGCTTTTTGCAGGGTGCGTTAGCAGCGGGCAGGGCAGAAACGGGTTGCCTGAGCAAGATGGCTGCATACAGGTAATTACAAGTGCCGTATCCCCTGCAGGGGAGTGCCGCGAGTATGCAACACCATGCGATGTCCCCGAAGGCTATTTTGTGGTGGAGGGGTGCCCGCGCGCGCAGGGCGAACCTGCAGTGGAAGATGGCAATGAGCCTGCTGCGCAGGATGGCAACGGGCCTGCTGCGCAGGAAGCCAAATATTCATTCGACACGAATTTGGTGTTTTGCGATTTTGATAAATACAACAAAAAGCTCGTGTTCTTCTACAGGATAAAAAACCTCGTGGAAGATGCACCGGAATACCTTTCAAAAGTGGCCCTCCATGTCCCCGACCTCAATTATTCCACTTCAAAGATGATACAATCATCCTATGGCGCCGGAAGGACGCTTTGGGAGGAAAAATCATACTCTTACCTTGGCATCACCTACAGGGGACAGGAGTGGGAAGTGCGCAGTGCCGATGCAAACCTCCAGGCTCCGATGCATTATTCCCTTGTATTGTGCGCCCCTGAAGTGAGCGGGCCATGCACCTCTAGTGTAGGAACCGTGCTTGACAGCGGGATAACAACCGAACGCTGCGCATTCGTGAAAGAGTAATCATGTTTCCCGCGCAATGCCATTCAGATGTCGGCAACCACGGTTGCGCTCCACTTTCCCTTCCCGCTTTTGATTTCAAACATATGCATCGTGATCGCCTTCACATCATTGAGAAGGTTCTCCCTGCCGATATTTCCAAGGGTATCCCCTGCACATTCAGCACTCAATTTCCCGCCGTTGATTTTTATTTTAAATTTTTTGAAGAGCAGGCCATCAACATCTTTTATGTAGACAAGTTCCTCGAGGATGCTGTATAGCAGCCCCTTGTCATCCTTTCCCTCAACTGAAATTTTCCTCTTCTGTGTTGTGCCGATCTTTTCAGGGCTGGCCATCATGGAAGTGAGCGCGCGGCAGCAGTTCACAAACACTTCCTCCCGCGTTTTTCCATATGCACGGAAAGCTATATCGGATATCGCGACATCTGGAAGGAACTCAAATTGCATAAGAAGAAGGGTGGGTAAAACGGTTTTAAATGGGAGTGGGCAGCTATTGGTACACATTATCGTGGTGGTCCATGTCCAGCAGCCGTACTGTTTTGCTCTCTTCAATAATATCATATACGGGCACAAAGTTCTGAAGTATATGTACCCTCCGCTTGTTGTTCATTGGTGCATGCAAGGGCTTGAATCTGTAGGGGTCCTCCAGTATCTGGCACAGCTTGTTTTCCACAACCTTTCTTAACTGTGGATTTTTTGCGCCAGCCTTCTCCAACTTCTTTTTGCAGGCCTTCTCGACCAGCAGCAAATACGGCAACATTTCACTTCCATATATCCTCTATGCGGGTGACTTTCACGAATTTTCCGCTTTTCTGTATTTTTTCCAGTTTTTCTATGTATTCAGGGCGAAGCCCAGGTTCAAGGATTTCGTTCCCATATTCGGTTGCAATACGGTTTATGGCCTCGCTTTTGTCCTTGAGACCATACTTTGCCTTGACCACATTGATTATTCTGTTTGCATCCTCGTCCAGCTTTACAATTGCTGTTGGCATATTACCCCCATATTAATATGGAGTTAATGTGGTATTAAAGGGTTCCGTTACTTATACGCGCCATATGTTTTCCAAAGGGCTATGTGTAATGTCAAAAGGCAAACCACTGCCAATTATATCAAGCCGCGAAAGTTTTATGGCATTTTCCCTGGCTTGATGGGCCTTCACTTTCAGGGCGAGGCCTCGTCCCGTTGGGGGCAAGGCAGCAGGCCGAAAAAATTGACCAAAAAATTTCGAGGACTGCTATAAATGCAGATTCAAAATAAGATTAGGTGCGGGAAATTCACTTCGCTTCCTTGAGCTCGATTTCAACATGCACGTTCTCGGGGATCTCGACCCTCATGATCCTTCGCAAGGTAGTTTCATCGGCCTGTATATTGATCATGCGCTTGTGGATGCGCATCTGCCACTTCTCATAGCTCTCGGTCCCGCCGCCGCATGGGCTCTTCCTTGTCGGGATCACGAGCTTTTTTGTCGGCAAAGGAATCGTTCCAGAGTGCTTTGCGCCCGTGCGCTCCGCCACTTCCTGTATCTTGCCACAGATGTCCGTGAGCTTTGTGTAATCCGCCGATGCTAGCTTTATCCTTGCCGTCTGCATGAAAAATCACTTAAAAAAATCCTGTTGCAGCCCGTCTGGGCTGCAAATTATATGCCGAAAGGTTTTATGCCCTCGGGGTAATTGAGAGGATCACTCCTGCCGCAACAGTCTGGCCCATATCCCTTATCGCGAACCTTCCGAGCTGCGGGAACTTCTTGAATTCCTCGACGCATAAAGGCTTGAGCGGGGTGATCTTCACGATTGCCGCATCGCCTGTCTTGAGGAACTTGGGGTTCTCCTCTTTCACCTGCCCAGTCTTTGGGTCAAGTGATTTTTGTATCTCCGTAATTGTACAGCTGACCTGCGCCGTGTGCATGTGGAACACGGGCGTGTATCCTATCGGTATTGCTGTAGGGTGCGAGAGCACGACGATCTGCGCCGTGAAATCCTTTGCAACCGTTGGCGGGTTATTCACATGGCCGACAACATCCCCCCTTGAAATGTCCTTCTTCTCAAGGCCCCTTACGTTAAAGCCGATGTTGTCGCCGGGAATTGCCTGCGGCAGCTGCTCGTGGTGCGCCTCGACTGTCTTGACTTCGCCTGTCTTTCCTGAAGGCATGACAACAATCTTGTCGCCCGGCTTTATTATCCCTGTTTCCACCCTTCCCACAGGGACGCATCCGACCCCCTTGATGTTGTAGACATCCTGTATAGGGAGCCTGAGGGGCTTATCTGTCGGCGGCTCTGGCGCCTTGAGCTCATCAAGCGCTGTAACAAGTGTCGGGCCCTTATACCAAGCCATCTTGCCTGTTGCCTTTGCGACGTTCTCGCCTTCCCATGCCGAAATCGGGATGAACTTGACCTGGTCTGCTACCTTGTAGCCTATTCCTGAAAGGAGCTTTGTCATCTTGTCCTTGATGTCATTGAACTTTGCTTCATTATACTGGACTTCGTCCATCTTGTTGACTGCGACAATGAGCTGCTTGAGGCCCATGACCTGCGCCAAAAATGCGTGCTCTTTGGTCTGCGGCTGCGGGCCTGCAGCATCAGCATCGTTCTTTGTGACGACGAGCACTGCAGCATCTGCCTGCGATGTCCCTGTAATCATGTTCTTTACAAAGTC
>DUGC01000111.1 GCA_013331625.1 Candidatus Iainarchaeum sp.
CCGCCTGCGCTGCCGCAAGGCGCGCTATCGGCACCCTGTAAGGGGAGCAGCTTACGTTCGAGAGGCCGATGCGGTGGCAGAATTCAACCGAAGCGCTCTCGCCTCCGTGCTCTCCGCAAATCCCGATGTCTATTTTGGGCTTTACGCTGCGGGCTTTCTGCACCCCCATTATCATGAGCTCTCCGACCCCTTTTTGGTCAATTGTTGCAAAAGGGTCGCTTTCAAGGATGCCTTTTTCCATGTAGGCCTGTATGAACCTGCCTGCATCGTCCCTTGAAAAGCCTAAAGTGGTCTGCGTGAGGTCGTTGGTCCCAAAGGATATGAAATCAACTTCTTTTGCGATCTCCTCTGCGCTCACGCATGCGCGCGGGACTTCAAACATCGTGCCTATCGTGTATTTTATCTGCCCCTTGGCATTGAGGCGCTGCGCCACTGCCTCGATCACCTGCTTTTGGTGCATGAATTCCTTCAAATTGCCGACAAGCGGGACCTCGATTTCAGGGATGGGCGTAATTCCTTTTGCCTTCACATTGAGCGCTGCCTCAAATATTGCAGTTGCCTGCATTTCAGTGATTTCAGGATAGGTGATCCCCAGCCTGCAGCCCCTGTGCCCGAGCATCGGGTTGAATTCATGGAGCGAATCCGAGATGTCGCGGATTTTCTGCATTGTAATCCCCATTTCATCTGCAAGTTCCTGCATCTCTTTTTCTTCCTTTGGCAAAAACTCGTGAAGTGGCGGGTCCAAAAGCCTGATTATTACAGGGAGGCCGTCCATTTCCGTAAAGAGGCCCTCAAAGTCGCTCCTCTGGTATGGCAAAAGCTTGCCAAGGGCCTTCCTCCTCCCGCCCTCATCTTGCGAAAGGATCATTTCCCTCATTGCCTTTATCCTCTCGCCTTCAAAGAACATGTGCTCAGTCCTGCACAGGCCAATCCCCTGCGCCCCAAAGCCGCGCGCCACTTTGCTGTCTTTTGGAGTGTCTGCATTGGTGCGCACTTCAAGGCGCTTATATGAATCCGCCCATTTCATGAGCGTTCCAAATGAACCGGACATTGTGGGCTCAACAAGCGGCATCTGGCCCGTGAAGACCTCGCCCGTGCCGCCATCAAGGGTTATGAAATCCCCTTCATTTACCACGAGGTTCTTTTTGGGCACTGAAAACATCTTCTGCTGCTCTGAAACCGCTATTTCCTCACAGCCCGCAACGCAGCACTTCCCCATTCCGCGCGCAACGACTGCTGCATGCGATGTCTTTCCGCCCCTTGCAGTGAGGATTCCCTGCGCGGCGTGCATGCCTTCAATGTCTTCAGGGCTTGTTTCTGTCCTTACAAGGATTACCTTTTCCCCAAGGTCATTGAGCTCGGTTGCCCTCTCTGCAGTAAAAACCGCTTTTCCGACTGCGGCCCCGGGTGAGGCTGCGAGCCCTTTTGCGATTGCCTGCGCCTTCTTCTTTTCATTTGGATCTATCTGCTTGTGCAAGAGCTGGTCGAGCTGCTCGGGCTTTACCCTCATCACTGCCTCTTCGCGATTGATCAGCTTTTCATTCGCCATCTCGACAGCGATCCTGACCGCCGCCTGTGCGGTCCTCTTGCCGCCCCTTGTCTGGAGCATGTAGAGTTTCCCTTTCTCAAAAGTGAACTCGAAGTCCTGCATCTCGCGGTAGTGCTTTTCGAGCCTTCCATATATTTTTATCAGTTCGGCGTGCATTTTGGGGTGGGTCTTTTTCATTTCATCTATCGGGAGCGGCGTCCTTATGCCTGCAACGACATCCTCCCCTTGCGCATTGACCAAAAATTCGCCGTAGTGCTCAATTTCGCCCGTTGCCGGGTTTCTTGTGAATGCCACCCCTGTACCTGAGTCATCACCCATGTTTCCAAAGACCATTGCCTGCACATTTACCCCGGTGCCGGCGTCGCCACGGAGACTGTTGATCCTGCGGTAGCTTATTGCCCTTGGCGAGTTCCATGACTCGAACACTGCGTTGATGCCCATTTCAAGCTGCTCTATGGGCTCATTGGGGAACGAGACCCCTTTTTCAGATTTCACGACTTCCTTGTAGCGCAAAACAAGCTCTTTGAGGTCATCGGCTGAGAGGCCGGTGTCAAATTTCACCCCTTTGTCTTCCTTCATGCCATGGATTATTTCCTCAAATTTTGCATGCGGGATGCCCATGACGACATCACCGAACATGTTGATGAAGCGCCTGTAGGAATCGTATGCTGCCCGCGGATTTTTAGTGAGCTTTGCAAACGCCTCGACAGTGACATCATTCATGCCAAGGTTCAATACCGTGTCCATCATGCCCGGCATTGAGACATACGATCCTGAGCGCACTGAAACAAAAAGAGGGTTTTTCGGGCTGCCGAATTTTTTGCCCATTTTCCGCTCGAGCCTTGCAAGCGCCTGCCTTATTTGCCTGTCAAGCCCCTGCGGCCACTTCTTGCCGGATTTATAGTATGCATTACATGCAGCAGTTGTGATTGTAAAGCCGTACGGGACGCGCAATCCCGCTTTTGTCATTTCCGCAAGCTGGGCGCCCTTGTTTCCCAAAAAAAACTGGGATTCCTCGGTATTTGGGTTTTTTGTCTCATCGAACATGAACACGTATTTTGCCATTTTTCCGCTCACCTCAAGGCCATTAATGAAATACAATCTAAGAGCCTGAAAACATTTATAAAAACAGGGCAGAAAGTGCATTTGCACAAAATTAGCCTGAAAAATTAACCGGAAGGCAAAGCGCTTTTAACCCCTTTCCACTTCAATTCCAAAACATGAAAGTTGAATGCATAGGGATTGCGGGAAGGAAGAGGAACGCGCTTGCGGCAAAAACCGCGATTGAAGCGGTCGCAATTCTTAAGGAAAAAAATATCGCGGTGCAAATTGAGAGGGGCTTTTTGAAGATCGGGGGCGAAAGATGCATCCCTGTCAAAAAATTCAGCTGTGACATCGTGCTCTCTTTTGGCGGGGACGGGACTTTGCTGCAGGCCTGCCGCGATATCGGGAAAAAAATTCCGGTGATGGGGATAAACTGCGGCAACATCGGGTTTTTGCAGTCATATAAGGCGCAGGAGATTGCCGGTGCAATCGGGGACATAAGCGCAGGAAAATTTGAAATTGAAAAGCGCACGCGCATTCTGGCGCGCATAGATTCAAAGAGTGCCGGAGAGGCCCTCAATGAGGTCCTCGTGGTCCCTGCAAAGGCGGGAAGGCTGCTGCGCTACAAGCTCAAGATCGGCGGTGAAGGGAGAACAGAAGCCGGTGATGGCCTTATTGTTGCAACTCCGACCGGCTCGAGCGCGCATGCACTATCTGCAGGGGGGCCTGTTGTGAAGGGCAATGCGGCAGTGTTTGTAGTGGTTTCCGTCAACCCTGTTGATTGGAAGCACCGGCCTTTGGTCATCAATGACCATGAAAAGGTTGCAATTTCAGACTTTGAAAAAGGGATACGGGCAGAGCTCATAATTGACGGGCAGAAAAGGTTTGGGATAAGGAAAAAAGTGGTGCTTTTAAAGGGCTCGGAAGTGCTTTTTGCAAGGCGCAAGGAATTTCATAAAACCGGATAAAATAGCCATGTTTGGATTTTGGGGGGCATTATAGATAGGAAACAACCCCTTCCTTCGTCATCTGCCAACTTTTTAATGGACAAAAGTCGTAACATTTATATAGGCGTTTTGCCACAAAAGAAGGTTCATGAACCAGCACAAGCAAACAGCTGACCTGTTAAAGACGGGGAAGGCAAAAGCAAAGGCGCGCATTGAAATAGCGCTCGAATACCTCAAAAGGCATGCAAAGGCAGACAGCACAAATGAACTCATCAAGGCCGGCATTGCCAAAAAGAAGGCGCGCAAAAAAATTGTTGAAAGGTACATTTCAGGCCTGCAGCAGGCTTATTAAGCATGCTGTGCATAAAGTATCACTTCCGGGATTGGAAAAATGTCTACCTCCAAGGTTTCAAAGTTCTATGAAAAGCCCCTTGCCGAAAGGGTGGCGATTGTAAAGGAGTTCGGCTCGCTCACTGATGGGGAAGCGGCGCTTTTGGGAAAGTTCGGGGCCCTTGATTTTGAGGTTGCAAACCGCATGATTGAAAATGTGTATTCCGCATTCCCCCTGCCTTTGGGGATTGCAACCAATTTTGTGGTTAACGGCAGGGAGTACCTTGTCCCTTTCGCGCTCGAAGAGCCAAGCGTTGTTGCCGCCGCGAGCAATGCTGCAAAGCTGTGTTCCGGCTTTGAAGCCAAGGCAACCGAGCCTGTGATGATCGGGCAGATACAGCTTGTGAAGGTGAAAGACCCCAAAAAAGCGATTGCTGCAATTAAGAAGGCGCAAAGGGAATTGCTGGAAATTGCAAACGCGGGCGATTCCACTTTGGTTAAATTCGGGGGAGGCGCAAGGAGGATAGAAGCAAGGGCAATATCAACAAAGCGGGGAAAAATGGTCATTTTGCATTTACTTGTGGATGTGCGGGACGCGATGGGGGCAAATGCGGTAAATACCATGTGCGAGCGCATCTCGGGGCGTATTGAAGAGATCACTAAAGCAAAAACAAGGCTCAAAATCATATCAAACCTTGCGGTCCACAGGACTGTGAAGGCAAAGGGGCTCTGGAAAAAAGAGGAACTCGGGGAGGATGCAATCGGAAAAGTTTTGGACGCTTACGAATTTGCCGCAAATGACGAGTTCCGCGCATGCACCCATAACAAGGGAATAATGAACGGGATTGATGCTGTCGTGATTGCCACGGGGAATGATTTCCGCGCAGTTGAAGCAGGGGCGCATGCATTCGCCTCGCGCAGCGGGAAATATAAGCCGCTTACAAAATATTACTCCGATAAGCAGGGGAATTTAATCGGTGAAATTGAATTACCCATGGCTGTGGGGCTTGTGGGAGGCGCCACGAAGACACACCCTATTGCAAAGATCAATGTGAAATTACTGGGGGTAAAGAGCGCATCAGAGCTTGCGGAATTGATTGCTTCAGTAGGATTGGCGCAGAACTTTGCCGCGCTGCGCGCGCTTGCAAACGAAGGGATACAAAAGGGGCACATGAGGCTGCATGCAAAAAACATTGCCGTGCTGGCAGGGGCGCAGGGGATTGCGATTGAGGAGATTGCAGGGCAGATAGTAAAGGAAGGGAACATCAGCGTCAGCAGGGCAAAGGAGATTTTGGGGGAAAAAGAAATGCTGACTACAACTGGCAAAAGCCCCGCCGGAGGAAACTAACACACCGGTTAGCTTTAAAGGATGGAAAATTGTTTTTTAATGGAGCAGTGAGCAAAAGATGAATGTCGGAATTGTCGGTTACGGCGCATATATCCCGAAGAAAAGGATAACTGTTGAGGAGATCGCACGCGTTTGGAAAAAGGACGGGAAGAAGATCTCGGCAGGGATTGGCGTCAAGGAAAAAGCAGTCGCCTCATGGGATGAGGACGCGGCTACGATTGCAGTTGAGGCTGCAAGGCTGGCACTTGACGTGGCGCATATCGGGGCGGAGAAGATTGATGCCATCTATGTAGGGTCAGAATCGCACCCATATGCGGTGAAGACCACCTCCTCAATTGTAGGTGAGGCCCTCAATGCGGGGCAGGATTACATGTGCGCTGACCTTGAATTTGCATGCAAGGCAGGGACGGCAGGATTGCAGATCGTGTATGGTTTTGCAAAGGCAGGGATGATAAGGTACGGGCTTGCGATAGGGGCTGACACTGCGCAGGGAAGGCCGGGGGATGCGCTTGAATTTACTGCAGGCTCGGGCGGCGCTGCATTCATTGTGGGAAGCAAAAAGGAGGAAATAATTGCGGAAATAAATGACACTTACTCATTCACTACCGATACCCCTGATTTTTGGAGAAGGCAGCACGCGCAGTTTCCGCGCCACGCAGGAAGGTTTACAGGAGAGCCTGCATACTTTAAGCATGTAGTGAGCGCTTCAAAGAACATGATGAAAAAGGCAGGGATGGAGCCAAAGGATTTTGACTACGCGGTGTTCCACCAGCCAAACGGCAAGTTCCCTGTGAGGGCGGCAAAAATACTGGGATTTCGCGATCAGCACATTAAGCAGGGGCTTTTGACGCCAACAATCGGAAACACCTATTCGGGGGCCTCCATGGTGGGGCTTGCAAGCGTTCTTGACATTGCAAAGGCAGGGGACAAGGTTCTTGTCACCTCATACGGATCGGGGGCCGGAAGCGACGCATTTATCCTTACAGTGACTAAAAATATAGAGAAGAAGAGGGCGAAGGTGCCGCTGCTTGAAGCGATTAAGGAAAAAGAGTATGTTGACTATGCGCAGTATGCAATACACCGCAAAAAGATAAAGACGCTGGGTGAGTGAATGGAAGCATGGATCGGTAAAACTATTATCGGGATGGCAGTTTTCTTTATAGTTTACGCCGGGATAAATATTTTCATCATGGGCAAAAATGACTTATT
The DNA here is from genome assembly GCA_013331625.1 of Candidatus Iainarchaeum sp. GTDB lineage: Archaea > Iainarchaeota > Iainarchaeia > Iainarchaeales > Iainarchaeaceae > UBA10205 > UBA10205 sp10205u. The sequence continues at coordinate 6,428 of DUGC01000111.1, forward strand.
TAATCCGGTGGTGGCGACAATTTTTTTCGGGATAATAGCAGGTTACTTTGCAAAAAAAGCGGTGAAAACATGAGGGGCGTCAGCATTGTTGGCGCAGGTCAGACCTCCTTTGGCGAACACTGGGAGAAAAGTTTCAAGGAATTGATAGCGGAAGCCGGGATAAAAGCGATTGATGATTCGGGCCTTGCAAGAAAGGATATCCAGGCGGTTTACGGCGGATGCATGGCATCGGGAAGGTTCATCGGCCAAGAGCACATAGGGGCGCTCATTGCTGACCAGCTGGGGCTCAACCCTATCCCCTCAACAAGGCTTGAAGCCGCATGCGCTAGCGGCGGGGTTGCCTTGAGGAACGGCTACATTGCAGTGGCAAGCGGATTGTATGATATTGTTGCCGTCGGCGGAATTGAGAAGATGACTGAAGTGAGCACTGAGGATGCAAGCTTTGCCCTTGGGGGCGCGGGGGACCAGGAAACGGAGCTATTCATGGGAGCGACATTTCCTGCACTTTATGCACTGATGGCGCGCTCACATATGAAGGAATTCGGGACAACTGAAGAGCAGATGGCATCGGTCAGCGTTAAAAATCACAAGAATGCTGTCCACAATCCTTTCGCGCAGTTCCGCACCGAAATCACTGTTGAGCAGGTCATGCAGTCAGGCTATGTCGCTTCCCCTTTGAAGCTGCTTGACTGCTCACCTATTAGCGACGGGGCAGCGGCAGTCATATTGTGCGCTTCAGATGTAGCAAAAAAAATGAAAATGGACGGGAAAGCCGTGGAGATAATTGCGAGCACGCAGGCTTCAGACACACTGGCGCTTGCACACAGGCACAACCTTTATGAAACCCGCGCAGCTAAAATTGCCGCTGATCAGGCCTATAAGCAGGCAGGAATAAAACCGGCAGATGTGAGTTTTGCTGAGGCACATGACTGTTTTAGTGCAGCGGAGATAATGGCAATTGAAGCATTGGGATTCTGTAAGCAGGGGGAAGGCGGAAAGTTCACGGAACAGGGAAATACTGCACTTAATGGGGCTATACCTGTAAATACATCAGGAGGCCTGAAAGCTTGTGGGCATCCGGTAGCAGCAACAGGGGTAAAGCAGGCAATAGAAGCGTATCTCCAGCTCAATGAAATGGCCGGCAAAAGGCAGGTCAGGGGGGCGGAAACAGGGTTAACGCACAATGTGGGCGGGTCGGGCGCGACTGCGGTAGTGCATATTTACAGGAGGCTTTAAGGATGACCCAAGGGGCATTGCCGCTGCACTGGAGAAAGTACCCTGAGCGCTACAGGCTTGAGGGCAACATAAACATTGAAACGGGGCAGGAATTCTTCCCTGCGCGCCTGGTTGACCCGCGGGCCGGAAGGAAGGGGCTTTTGCAATCCAAGGAGATGCCGCGCGAGGGGAAAATACTTTCGTGGACCGAAGTGTTTGTTGGCCCCGTGGGCTTTGATAACGAAACGCCATATTTCCTTGCAATTGTAGAGCTTGCAAACGGCGTGCGCATACTCACGCAAATCGTTGATTCTGAAAAAGAGAAAGTGAAAATCGGCGCCAAAGTGAGGAAAATGTTCCGCAAGATATCAGACACCGATGCAGAAGGGGCCATTGCTTACGGGTACAAGTTCAAGGTCGTGCACTGAGAAAAAGCGCAGGATTAAATTCGGCAATTTGCTTATTTATGCACTATGCGCAGCAGGTTAAATAGTGGCGGATGGACCCCCAAGAACGGTTTGTTTGGGATCCCTCATAAAAGGCAGCTACCTGCAGCAGGAAAATTTGAAGAACTTTTAAAAAAACACCTGCAGATACCTGAAAAGAAAAGAGGGAGTATGGCAGATTACCTTCGCGACCATTTTCAATTTGAGTACAAAATAGACCAGAAACTTGGGGGAATACCAAAAAAGCCACCACATATGGTGAACAAGCCGGCTATTGCATATCTTGCGGATGCCTACCGCAGGAACAGAAGGCCCATGGAAATAAGCCTTGCAATTACGCTTTTGCACAATGCAGTGAAGGAGCTTAAATTAGTTCAAGGCCTCCAACAAGGCACGCAGGTCCGCAAGTTCATAGAGGAGTGTGAAGAGGCAATTGAAGATCTGGAAGGGAATAAGAAAAGAAATTCAGATACAGCCATACTTGAAGACACGCCATTTCATTTCTTCAAAGAACTGTTATGGAACGAAGTGAGGGCAATGAATAAAAATGCCGGAAAGCCGGATATGCGGCTTGAAAAGTACATTAAAAAAATTAGCAGGGAAATGGAGGCGCTTGCAGAGCGGTATGCTAGCGGCGGAAACAGCCACCAGCAGGGCATATAGCAGCACGCCATTAAATACGCTGCTAACACATTATTTTTTGGGGAAAAGAAGGGGAATTTATGGGCGCTGCCGGAGTCGGGTGGGGAAAGGCGATCCTTTTCGGGGAGCACTTTGTGGTATACGGGCTGCCGGGGATCGCCGCTTCAATAGAGCTCAATACAACATGCACTTTTGAAAAGAACAAATCAGGGATTGCTTCCAATGACCTTGTAACCGGGGAAGTGATCAGGTATGGGGATGACAAGGGCAAAAGGCTCAATCAGGTGCTTGAAATTATTTTCAATGAAACCGGCATCAGGGAAGGGAATTTCAGGCTCGCGATGAGCACGAACATGTCGGTGAAGGGCGGGATGGGGAGCTCTGCTGCGCTTGCAGTGTCGATTACAAGGTGCCTTGACAGGGAGTTCGGGCTTGGGATCAGTGATGAAAAGGTCAATGATATTGCATTCAAGGTTGAAAAGCTGTTCCATTCAAACCCGAGCGGCATCGATAATACCGTTTCAACCTTTGGCGGGCTGTTGTGGTTCGTGAAGGGCGGGATGGGGAACAAAATGGAAAGGATCGGGGTAAAAAGGCCGGTTGAAGCTGTGCTTATTGACAGCGGCATTATCCGCGATACCGGCGAAGCTGTTGATTTTGTGAAAGGCCAGAGGGAAAAGGAGCCGGAGAAGTTTTCGGGAATGTTTGAAGAATACAATGGGATTGCACTTGATGCAAGGAAAGCAATTGAGGAGGGGGATTGGAAGGGGGTTGGCGTTTTGATGAACAGGAATCAGGAACTTTTGCGCGAAATGGAAGTGAGCAGCAAAGAGATTGAGGAAATAATTACCGCGTGCCTTAACGCAGGGGCATTTGGGGCAAAGCTTACGGGGGCAGGCCTTGGGGGGAATGCGATAGCGCTCACCCCGGGGAGGAATTTACAGGAAAAAGTGGCAAAGGAGTGCAAAAAAGCGGGCTTTGAGACTTATAAAATACTTATAGGGGTGCAGGGATAGGCTAAAAACTCTTCTTAAGTACACTTAGGGTAAGAGGGTGGCATGGTGGCAGGAAAAGGGGTTGGCTTTGGAAAGACAATTTTATTTGGCGAGCACTTTGTCGTTTATGGATTGCCTGCAATTGCATCGGCAATATCAGGCCATACTTTGGCAACTGTTGAGGGCGGGAAGAACGGAATTGAATTTGTGGACAAAAGGCCGCAGGTCGAAGGTTACAAGGAAACAAAAAAGGGTGAGATTGCGCGCGAAATCGATGCGCTTGTGAAATACTTCAAAATTGATCCTGCCAAAACGCCCCTCAAAATCACCCTTGCTGGCAATCTGGTGTGCGCTTCGGGGGTTGGCGCGAGCGCTGCGCTTGCAAGCTCCGTTGCGCGCGCGCTCAATGAGCACTTCTGCCTCAAAATGAATGATGAGAAAATCAACGAGGCAGCCTATGAGGCGGAAGCCGCTGGCTCGGGAACGCCAAGCGGGATTGACAATACATGCTCAACGTATGGCGGGATGATCTCATTCCAAAAGGGCCTGAAAGGGGGCAAGAACAAAATCACGCTGCTTGAAGTGAAAAAGCCGCTCTTTATCGTGATGGCAAGCTCGGGTATCACACAGGAGACAAAGGGCGTTGTTGCAGATGTCAGGGCGCAAAGGGAAAAGGAGCCGCAAAAGTATGAGAAAATCTTTTCCGAGTACACTGCGCTTTTTGGCAAAGCGCTTGAAGCGGTTAAAAAGGGCAATGAGAGGAAAGTTGGCGCCCTCATGGATAAAAATATGGAGCTTTTGAGGCAGATAAATGTGAGCTGCAAAGAAATTGAGGGGATAATTTCAGCTGCAAAAAAGGGCGGCGCGCTTGGCGCAAAACTTACGGGAACTGGAAGGGGGGGCTTGGCTATCTGCCTTGCTGCGGACAAAAAGGGCGCTGAAAAAATAGCTGCAGCAGTTAAGAAGGGCGGCTATGAGGCGACAGTGACACAGGTCGGGGGGAAGGCAAAATGAAGTCAACTGCTATTGCAAATTCGAACATTGCACTCGTCAAGTACTGGGGGAAGAGGAACGAGAAGCTCATTTTGCCCTTTAATTCGAGCATCTCGATGACTCTTGATGGCCTTTACACCGCCACAACTGTTGAATTTTCTGAAAAGTACAAACAGGATTCGCTCTCAATTGATGGCGGGCATATTTTTGGCGAGGAGCTCTCGAAAGCTTCAGTGCAGCTTGACATCATCAGGAAACTTGCAAAATCAACACTCAAAGGAAAAATGGTGAGCAGGAGCAACTTTCCCAAATCCGCAGGGCTCGCGAGCTCTGCTTCTGGGTTTGCGGCGCTCACTTTGGCTGCAACGAAAGCGCTGGGGTTGCACCTGGACAGGAAGGAACTTGGCATAATTGCGCGGCAGGGCTCGGGAAGCGCGTGCAGGAGCCTTTATGGCGGGTTTGTGGAGTGGCAAAAAGGGACTCTTGAAGACGGGTCGGACAGCTATGCAAGGCAGATCGCGCCAAAGGACCACTGGGGCGAGCTTGCAATGGTTGTGAGCGTTGTCACTGCAAAGGAAAAGAAGGTGAAGTCGCGCGCTGGGATGGCACAAACAGTTGCGAATTCGCCATTGTATAAAGCGTGGCTTGAAACGGTTGAAGATGACCTTGTAAAGGCCAGGAAGGGCATTAAGGAAATGAATTTCACGCTCCTTGGGGCTATAGCCGAAATGAACTGCCTCAAGATGCACTGCACGATGGTCACCACAACGCCCCATATAATTTACTGGGAGCCACAGACGGTTTCGATGATGAAAGAGGTGATGGCAATGCGCGAGGAAGGATTGGAATGCTATTTCACGATTGATGGCGGGCCGCAGGTCAAGATATTGTGCCTTGATAAGGACGTGAAAAAAATAGAGGCACGCGTGAGGGAAAACAAGGACGTGCAGAAAGTGTACTTGTGCCATGCGGGGGACGATGCGGGGATAACAAAAGAGGACTTGTTTTAGATGAGGGATAAACCAATTATGATCAGACTTATTCGCCAAATACCTGATTATTTAATAGAGGAATTCCTGCAATCCTGTGTGCCTAGGCCAACACAGAGTTTTTATAGGAAGGATATAAAAAAAAGCAGTGTAAATGTGGGGGCGTTTGATGGAGAAAATATCATAGGTTTTACATGCGGGGGAAATTCTGGATATGACCCAGGGATTATTATGCATGGCATTTATGTAAAGCCAGAATATCAAATGACAGGGAAAGGAAACACGGCCGGAGTTGGGCAACGGCTACTTACCAAACTTATCATGGAAGCGGGAAAACAAGGATTGAATCTAATTGGCAGTGATCTAAATAATAGAAGTTATAGGATGATAAGCAAAATAGTGGCGCGAATCGGGGCAAAAAAAGCAGAAAATCGCCCTTTTGAAATTGGCCTTGGCAAAGTAAGCATGACAAGCTTAATGGCTGCAGCAAATATCAGAAAACCTGCCAGAAAGCCAAAGTGAAGTAATGTGATATTATGGAAGGGAATGTGGGCATTGTAAATGAAAAGGACGAAGTTATCGGGGTTTCAGCCCCCGGAAAGCTCATGCTATCTGGCGAGTGGAGCGTGCTTGAAAAAGGAAACCCATGCATCGTTCTTGCAATGGACAAGAAAGTCATTGCACGCATAAGGGAAAGCGATAAATGCTACATAAAACTTAAGAGCTTGGGGATTTCCACGAATGCAAAAATAGAGGGCACGAACGTAATCACTGAAAAAGAGGATGGGAAGCTCGCGTTCACAAAGCATGCAATACACACAGCCCTTGAGTACCTCAAAGGAAAAGGGATTAACCCCAAGAATTTTGAATTGGAGACCGATTCTGAGATGAAAACTGACTCGCGGGAAGCCGAAAAGCTGGGCTTTGGGAGCAGCGCCGCGGCGGTTGTTGCAATTAGCGGGGCAGTGCTAAAGTTGCATGGAGGGGAAATCGAAACGGAGCAGGAAAAGGAAGTGCTCTTCAAGCTCGGGATCATAGCGCACTACTTCGCGCAATCAAAGATAGGGTCGGGGTTTGATGTTGCCGCTTCAACTTTTGGGGGAGCGCTTTTGTACAGGAAATTTGACCCCCAGTGGCTTGAGGGCAAGCTTAAGGAAAAAAGCGTTTTTGGGGTTGTGAATTCAAAGTGGCCATGGCTGGAGCACAAAAATATCGAGTTGCCAAGGCAGATGAGGGTGGTCGTGGGATTTACCGGAAAGAGCGCATCGACAAAAGAGCTTGTGACACGCCTCAAATCCTTCAGGGAAGGGCAAAAGGAAGACTATGGCCGCATAATAAGTGAGATTGTGCAAATCACTACAAGCCTTGTTGGCGCGCTTGAGAAGCAAGATAACAAAAAAATATTGCATCTTTTGGAAAGAAACCGGAATGCATTAAGGGAACTTAGTGACAAAAGCGGGGCAGGGCTTGAAACAGCAGAGCTTGAAAAAATCGCGCTTGCTGCCAAAAAGTATGGCGCTGCGGGGAAGTTTTCTGGCGCTGGGGGCGGGGACTGCGGGATTGCTGTTTGCTTTGACAAAAATACTGAGGCGAAGATAAAAAAGGAGTTTGCCGCGCAGGGGATAACTGTTATCCCTGTGGGGATTTCTAGGGACGGGGCGAAGTGAAATAACGATGAAACCCATAAAACCAAGACGGAGATTAGGGGCTAGAACTGCAGAAAACAAGGCCCTCAGCCAGCCTATCGGAGTCGCATATTGAAAGGATGCACCGTTACAGCCAGGCAACACATACAATATTTGGGATGTATAACAGGGCCTTGGCAAGAAAAAGAACGCAAGCAGAGAAGTTTTTGCAGCATACAGGGCTAAAGTTCAAACGGCCAACGCCCTATACATAATGCATGAAGCCTTTGCAGGAAAAAAAAGAAATCCAATTATGCTGAACACTTCTTCTGGCATGGCAGCCTGCAGGCAAAAGGGCCCTTAAAGCAATAATTAACACCGTAACTCCTCAAGGTTTAGGG
>DUGC01000018.1 GCA_013331625.1 Candidatus Iainarchaeum sp.
ACCGTCATTATTCCTGTCCAAGGAACGCTGGCTCCGTGAGTTGCTTATATCGTGCGGCGTAGAAAAAGGCGAACATAAATTCATTTCAGACTCCCTCAAGAGTGCAAGTAGACAGAACATTGCACCTTTGATTCAAGGGCTGTTTGACACTGATGGTTGTGTAAGCCGATTCAGGGATCTGAGTTTTTCTAATATTTCAATATTGCTAATCAAGGATTTGCAGAGGCTGCTTTTAATTTTCGGTATTGTGGCGCGAATAAGAAAGAGGAAAGGAAGGCCTATACAGATGGATAGTAAATCGTATGAAACGAAAGACCATTATGAACTTATTATCGCCCAAAAGGAAAGCATTCTTGCTTTTAGGCAGCATATTGGATTTAGAATACAAAGAAAACAAGCAGCTTTGGAAGAGGTTGCCACTGCCATTCAAAGAAATATCCGGCACATCTTCTGCCCGGTTTGCGGGTATTTGCTGTTTAAAGATCTCTTTTGCGGCAGAACTAAATCCCATGAAACATGGGGAGCGAAAAAACTGGCTATAATACAATGTTTGGGTAAAGAAGGCTGCTTAAGCAGCAAAGTGTTGGAGAAAAAACTGGGGTTTCCCCCATATAAGAAAATGAGGCGATTAAATCACCATTTTGAACTCTTAAAAAGGACAAGAGTGGGCAATGAGAAATTTTGGGAGTTGAATCCAATCGGGCACTATATATATGAATTAACCAAAAACAACTTTACAAATTTCAATTCAGTTTTTTCTTTAAATAATTGCCCTCTCTGTAATGAGACGTTTGAGAAAAAGATAAAAGGGAATTGGAGAGCGGGTGATTTTGAAGGGGATATTTTTTGGGATATATTAAGGAAAGCCACAAAAGAATCAGGTGAAAAATACCCTTTTGTCTATGATGTAGTTTTGCCTTCCGATGGATCCAATGACCATTTTTTTGCAGCAGAAGGATTCCTTATCCATAATTCTGCCGGCGTAAACCTGCCGGCATTTCGCGTGATCATACAATCGCCCTACAGGTACACTGATTTTGGCATGGATCGCATACCAATCAGCGAATTCAGGCAGATGTCGGGCCGCGCTGGAAGGCCCAAATATGACTCTGAAGGGCAGGCGGTCCTGATTGCCAAAACAGAATTTGAGAAGGATGATTACATCAGCTATTACGTGAACGGCGAGACCGAGCCGTGCAGGTCAAGGCTTAGCAGCGAATCCGCGCTCCGCTTCCATCTGCTTGCAACAATAGCTTCCGGGTTCATTTTTGACCTTGAGAGTGCGGAAAAGTTCTTCTCCGCAACGCTTTATGCAAAGCAGGAAGGGGACCTTTCGGCGCTGTTTTCCAAAATCAACACCCTCACGTCCCAGCTTCGGGACATGGGATTTGTTGAACTGAGCGAAAAGAGGATTGATGCCACTTTGCTTGGAAGAAGGGTTGCACAGCTGTATCTCGACCCCGTTTCCGCCTTTGCAATTGTAAATAGCCTCAGGAAAGAAAAGTACAATGATGCCGCATACCTCTACACGATCGCAAACACCAACGAATTCTTCCCCTACCTTTCAGTGCCACGGCAAAAGGAAGGGGAACTGTGGGAGGCAATACAGGGGCAAAAGGGCCTGCTTGCGGTAAATGTCGAGCTTGAGATGTTCACCGACAATTCAATGCTTCCAAAATTCTGGACAAGCCTGATGCTCAAGGACTGGATCGGGGAAGTGAAGGAACAGGAAATAGTGGAAACCTACAAAGTCCAGCCGGGGATACTGCGCGCAAAACTGCAGAACGCGGACTGGCTTGCATATTCCTCATTCGAGCTTGCAAAAATACTCTTGCTCGAAGGGCACTTTGGCCCGCTTGCAAAGATGCGGAAAAGGCTGCAGGGCGGCATACGCGAGGAGCTCATACCACTATGCGAGCTGCGCGGGATAGGGAGGGTGAGGGCGCGGCGCATGTACAATGCCGGGATTAAAGGCATTGCCGAAGTGAAAAAGACTGATGTGCAGGACCTCGGAAAACTTCTCGGCGAAAAAGTTGCAGCAAGCGTGAAGCGCCAGCTTGCGGCCACGAAGTGAACAGGGCATTTGTGGTGCATTATAGCAGGCTGCAAAGGCCTTCTTGGCATTCATTTGTCTGCTAGATAGCAAACCGTAAGCATTTGCCCCAAGATTATTTGTGCGGTTTGCCATTTGCCGATGTAATTATTTTGAGTGCATTATTTTTCCAAAGCATTGGGGCAGATCAATGTCGCGTGTAACCACGATTTCAGGGTGGATTGTGATGCTTCCACTGCGCGACGGTTTTGAACTGATTTTTTGCATGCACAAAATAGGCCGCCGGGGTATTTAATGATTGGCTCTTTAAAATCTGAATCCTTGCAAAATCGCGCCTAGTTCCTTGCCGCAACCTCGCGCTCGATGAGCACCCTTATTTTTGATGCGTCAAACCCGAGCTTTATGAGGCGCGTCTGCCCCTTTATTCCCTTGCCTGAAGCAGTTGAGAGTATCAGCCCGTACATTTCAAGCTCGTTGATGTACTCGCGGTACCAGCGCGCGCTCACGGTTGTTTCCTTGAAGCTTTTCGATATCCTGCAGTACTCATCGTAAATCTCGCCCGAAAAGAGCACCCCTTCCTCGCTCTCCCCCGTGATTTTGGGCTGGGGGCGCTTTGAGAGCGTGAGGCAGGCAATGGCATATAACACGAGCTGCTGCTGTTCGGGAAGGGTTGAGACAAGGTTGAATATGATTTCCTCCTCAACCTGCACGCGTGCCTTCTTCACTTCAAAATCAGTGACCTTCTCCCCGCCCTTCCTGTCCGCTATTTCCCCCGCGCGCAGCAAAAGCATCACTGCAGTGCGTGCATCCCCCGATTCCTGCGCGGCAATAGCCGCTGCAAGCTGCACTGCGGATTCCTCGACAGTATCTGGCTTGAATGCAAGCGCTGCGCGCTGCTTTAGGATTTCCGCAAGCTCCTGCGCATTATATGGCGGGAACACCATCTCGAGCTGGCAGAGCGAGCTTTTTGTGCGGGGCCCGAGCCTTTCCTTGAACATCACGTTGTTTGAAATGCCTATAATTGTTATCGCGCCATTGGGGAGCTCGTCATTTGCGCGCGTGAGGCCATAAATGAGGTCATCAAGGTCCTTTACCTTGTCGATTTCATCAAGCACTATCACAAGCTGTTTTCCCTTTTTTGCATAATCCACGAGCTTTTCATAAATGAATGCGGCGGAAAACCCGAGGAAGTTCTCCTCAGGGTAGAGGTCCTTCACTATCTTGATCATTATCCTGTACTTGCTGTTGTGGTTGCGGCAGTTCACATAGTTCCCTTCGACAGGAAGGCTTTTTGAGAGCGCAAAATCCAGAAGCTGCTGCATCACATGCCTTGTGACAGACGTCTTGCCAGAGCCGGTCTTGCCATAAATGAAGATATTATCGGCCTTTTTTGAATGCAGTGCCTGTGAGAGAACCGAGGATATCTGGTCAATGTATTTTTCGCGGAAAGGCAGTATTTTTGGCGTATAGTGGGGGGTAATGATATTGCGGTCAAGGAAAATGGTCTGCCTTGCAAACTCACGCTCGAAAATATTTTCAGTAATCTGCAATTTTCCTGCCCCTAAACCATTACGCTAAAGGGGCTAATAAGAAAATGGAGTTGTGGAAGTGAACCACTTCCGCTAATCGGATTTATTTTCCGAAGAAAATTTATGTAGCGATTATCCGGCATTTCTTTACTTCTGAAACCTAAACAGATTTGTTTTCCGGCGTACCCCCTCTATGGTCCACACATTCCCTTGCGGATCCGTCACCCTTCTTATCCTTCCCGAGTCAGAAATTGGTGTTTTTACAGCTCCTTTTCCGAATTTTAAAAAATATACCTATTTATCGTCCACAAAGAAATGTTTTTGGGAGAGAAAAACTGCTTCACCTTCGCCTTTGGGTTTTATAGCAACTATAATCTTTGCTGTTGCAGGCATAAGCCCCGGCCGCTCTAAAGTAAGCGGTTTTCGGCCAGCCTTTATTTCCTGCAGCTTTTCTTTTTCATTTACCACCAGTTTTGCATACGGCGTTATTTTAGGGGCCGGGGGTTTTCACCCGCCTTACAGCCCCATCATAGCCCTCTTTTTGTTGCCATCTTGCCTTTTCTTTCCAGTTCTTCATTTTCCATGCATTTTGCTGCAATTGCTGCCCGAGCTTGCCCCATACTTCCAGAGCTGTCAGCTTTTCGGGTTGGCTGCTGGCAAGCGTGAATAATTCCTTTTGCAGACTTTCAACCGCAAGTCATCCTGGGAATTTTGCAACTTCCGCAATCTGACGGCACAGGGTTTCAAGTTCCCCTTCGCTTTGGAATACGCTCAATATCCGATTTCTTGCCAGTATAGTTTCAAAAACAGTGCTCGGCGTTGCACTTTGGGCATACCAAAGTGTCGAGCCGATGGCATCAGCATTTTCTTTCAGTAATTCATAGGCTTTTTGCCGGTTATCCGTCAGTTGCTTCATGTTTTTCGGATTTGGCATGCTTTGGGTGAGTTGCACAATAAGCTTTAGTATGCCTTCACTTCCAAGCTTGTGTTGGAGTTCGGCATTGAGCCGCGTGTTGCCGGTATTGCTGAATAGGTCTGCCAAATGCATGCTTGCAGTGTAATCCGGCTCCCCCGCAAATTCAAAGCCCCCCATTTGCCTCTGCCTTGCATTTGTGCCAGCCAATGCCGGTTTTGCCCGTGCACCCGCAACGCTTTGCTTTATGGTGCCGGTTGGCTCTGCTTTGTTGCGCCCCTGAATGCGTGACCTTTCAATTGCATCCTTTAGTGCCGCCGCCAACTGCGCCCTTTTACCCGCCAGCTCCAGCCTGAGCAGCCTTGACCTAGCTATAATTGCATCCCTGCGCTGCTGCGGGTTCATTGACTGCCAATCAGGTTTTTGGGGCTTTAGCGCAGATTTATGTGTCTTCACCAGATCACGATCGGAATTGTGACTGCTTTCTCATACCAATAATATGCCTGAGTATAAAAGCCTGTCTTGGAAATTGTGCCATTTTTTTACAAAATCCCCAGCAAAAGCCTTAAAATATAGTTGCGCAGCTATTACTATCAGCAGTTCTTTTTTCTAAAGGGGTGATGTTGAATGGCTTTTATGGAAAAGCTTATGGGAAAGAGAGAAGAACTAGATATAGAGGATTTTTTGAATAACCTTGACACTGAGGAAGAGAATCCTTATGAGGATGCAGAAGCATTCGTCAAGCCCGTGAATCTGCAGTCAGACCACGACAGGGATTTAGTAATTGAGGAAGCAAAGAAGGGAAATATACTGCTTGTTAACATTGCAGACCTTTCAAAGAGGAACCAGCCCAAGCTGCGCGAACTTGTCAGCGGCATCAGGGCGGGGATAGAAGGAATAGATGGCGATATTGCAAGGATCTCGCAAGAGAGGCTTATAGTGACGCCAAGCAAAGTAAAGATCATAAAGAGGACCGAGGGCCAGTGAAGCTTGATGCTGCTGGAAAAACCTGCCTTTTCCGTCATCCTTCCGCTGGAGGGAGCGGAGAGGAAGGTTTCCTCACTCCTTAAGAAAAAGAACTGGCATAAATTCAAATTTCCAAATCCTGTCCATGCTGAAAGTGAAAAGCATGGGCACGGTTCTATTTTTTATTTCCCCTATTGGTTTTTCTCCTATGACGCGCACGAGGACGGAAAAAAGACCAGCCTGCTCGCAAAGGGGTCAGGTGCCCTCAATGCGTTCTCAAACGAGCTTGACGGGCAGATAGGGACGCTCACAACAACAGAAGGGCTTGAAAAAAGCAACGAGCTGCCAGATGAGCGCAACATCACGGTAATTGACTGCCGCGTGGATGAGGAAGAGGCAAAAAAAGTCATCCCCGTGCTCATTGCGGCGCAAAGCAACGCGCAGAAGGCAAATGTCATCATCTCAGGCCTTGAAATGTTTTACGTCCCGGTCTGGCTCGTGCAGGTCCATGCCGAGGAACACCAGTTTTCCCTTCGCGTAAATGCAGTGGATGGGACAATCATCAACGGGGATGATATTCCGTCGCGCGAAAAGGAGAAAGGGGAGCTTGCAAAAGAGCTTTTGGATGAGCTTTCAAGCCCTGCAGGGTGGATCCATTACACTTCGCAAGTCATTTCAGCAATATCTGCGGCAATTTTTGCCGCAATAAAAAGCGCCGGCGAAGGGCACAAGGAAGAGGGCCGCAAAGGAGAGGGACGCGGGGAAAGCCATGAAAACGCAAAGCCTGCAATCGATGAGGACCTTTTGGTCGTGGCGCTTGCAGTGCTCGCAATCCTTGCGCTGCTTTGGGCCGCGTTCCCGTGAATTTGCATTGATTTATATTTTTTAGTCACTTTCTCCTAATATATGCCTGTTGAAAGGACTCAGGTAAAGAATGAGTTATTTGACTGTGAAGCAAGAAATGACACTAAAAAGATTCTTGAGCTTTTGAAAGATCAGGAAATCCTCGATGATCGGGACGAATATGGCCGGACAATTCTCATGTACGCCTCTCTGAAAGGCTGGCCGGATGTAGTAAGAGAAATTATCCAGAGAGGCGAGATACTGGACACGCAGGATAAAAATGGGTACAGCGCTCTGCACTTTGCGGCGCAAGCCTACAAGCCACAAGAGGCGCGTCTGTTGCTGGAGGCAGGTGCAGCGGTTGATCTGCAGGACAAATACGGAAAAACCCCGCTGAGCATTGCGGTCCTGCGGTATAAAGTGGGAAATGATGTAATCTCATTGCTCATTAAGTTTGGGGCTGACAAGAACAAGAAAAATAAAGCGGGAATTTCATCTGTTGATTTGGCCGGGCAAATTGGTTGCAAGATTTAGGGCATTTGCTTTACACGTACTCGAATAAACCCAACTAGATTTTCAGGTCTCGTTCGCATACGCAGCTTTCCTTGCAAGCAGGCCCTTGATGGTTTCAGGCATCACTTTGGCCTTGCGCCCTTTGAGGAGACGGAAACGCAGGATTGAGATAGTGTGTTATCCTGATGACGGAGCCGGAGTCCGCGCCTCTTTTTCCCCCAGCAACAGGATCCTCAGTTCCTCGCTTAAATTGCCGGTTTTCAGGGCATCTCCCCAGAGTTTTTCCCCCAGCACGGTCAGCTCTATTTTCAGCGTACCTGTGCCCTTAACGGTTCCTTTGCCTCTTGATTGCAGTGGTATGGCAAGGGTTTTTACAAGCCCTGCATCCTGCAGCTTTTTTATATTCAAAAAAACGGCTTGGTCGAGGTATATTGCGTTTGGATTTCCCGCCCTCCTGCCCAAAGGTTTATGTGCAGTTTCCTTATATAGCTGCGTCATCGGGCTGCTTCCCCCACTATTGAGCAGTTTGTCTAGGATTTCCATCGGGACATTCCTGAAATGCAGCCCTTGGGCATTTATCATCTTATAAGGAGAAAGTGAAGGCCTGAATGCATTATGGCACCATACGGAAACAGGTGCGCCAAAGCCGGGTAGCACTACCATGGGAAGCTTTTTTACAAATCCTGCCGTTTCCAATAATTGCATTGCCCCGTTTATTGTTGGATGGTTTTTTCTGAAATCAATCCCCAGTGCGGAAGAAATGCCACTGCTTGCCAGCGGAATCTGCCGCCTATGCAATAAATCAACAATCGATGAGGGAAGGTTTTTACGTCCTATCCGCATTTTTATTGCGTTATACGCCTGCTTTGGGGTGCCATCCCAGCTGACCCGATCAGGATGCTGGGCCCATAGAGTATTCATTGCCGTTGCGGACTCCCACAGCTCTCGTGAATCAATCCCATAAGTCAGGGAAATTCTGCCCAATAACTGATATACTGTGGGCTTTCTGCCCCCGGACTTCTCACTCAATTTGAGTGAATGCTGCAAAACACGCTGAACGGATAGCAACCGCAAAAGCTTGGGACTGGCAACCCGCTTTTGCCTTTGCATCTCCCTGCCTATCTGCATTTCCACCTGTTGCAGCAGCCTTGCCTCTTTATGCGTGACAGGCACGCTTGCTGCCTGCTGAAGCCTAATGCCGCGCCCGAACCTTGCGGACCTGCCAATGGCCTTATCCGCAAGTGCAGCCATCCTTATTGTGTGCCTTTGCTCGACAACTTCTGCTGGCGCAGGCCTGTAAATAAAAGCGGGCTTTCCGGAACTTGCTGCCATGCCAAAAATATATCTTCGCCCCTAAAATATGTTTCGGTGTGTGTCTGGGCAATTGTTGCCCTGAACAGGCCTTCACACATACTCAAACAGGCTTTTCTGCTTCTCCTTCCCGCTTGTGAAAACCGATTCAATTTCCTTTTCAATCAGGTCAATGCGCTGGCTGAGGTAGCTGCTCAGGTGGTGCTCTGCTATGAGGCGCTTTGCGATCTTGAGGTATTTTTTCACCGACCCTTCCGCAATTGTCAAAATGAGCGTTTCCTCCCCGCACTTTGTGCACCTGCCCGTGAGCGGCACGCGCCGGAACTTCTCATTGCACTTGCTGCACCTTATGACCTGCCGCGAAAACGAGCGGGCATTCCCTATAATATCTGGCAAAAAGTGCGAAACAAGGACGCGCTCTAGGGCATCCTTGTGCTCAACTGCGCGTATTTTGCCCTGCACGAGTGCCTGCGCCCTTATCTTTTCCTCCATGGACTTGAATGTGACATAGCTTGAGGCCTTGGGCCCTTCATCAAACAGGCTCGTGTGGTGAGTGAAGCCAAAGCCGCGGTACTGGTCTGCCTTGCCGATCTTTTTCTTGATTATCGCAATTCCCTCAACTTCCGGGTCTGCAAGCTGCAGGCTCTTTTCATAAAGCTCCAGAGGGTACTCGCTGCACGTTTCAACCTCATAGACCTCATCATCAATTTCCTGCGGGTTGATATTTACGGTGAAGACGAGCGGGGCGTCCATCCTCCCTCCGCGCGAGGATGGGAGGTAGTGCCTTGAAAAATTTAGCAGCGCGTCCATTAGCAGCATGATCGAATCCTGGTCGCCGTCGCAGTTCCTCCTTTTTGCAAGGTGGAAATAGGGGTGCGCAAAGTTCACGCGCGCCTTGCTGTACCCGATGATCCTTCCCACGACCGCTGCGGATGTGTGCGGCGCAAGGCCCAGAAAAAGCTCGCCTATAAGGTCGTCTTTTGAGCGGTGGTTATAGATTTTGGGCAGGCCGTAAAAGCGCTCGAGCTCCTCATCGACAAACTGCGAGACACGCAAAAAAAAATCCCCTGCCCCATCATTTACAACCATGTCCTGCACAAAAAGCTCGCATATCTGCTCGGGATCCACAAGTTCTCGCCCCTCATAATCAGTTGTATACCCAAGCTCGCGGGCCTTTTCGACACTTAAGCTGATTTCAGAGGGCTTGAAATGGGTGAGGGGCGCATTCAGTAACTCATAGCGTATCGTGGCGTCGCGGAATATGTGGAGATCGTGCCTTGCGCGCAAAATGCCTTTTGCAAGCGGCTCGGGCAGCTTTTCCGAATTGATCAGGCCCTTGACCCCTTTCACAAGCTGGGGCGCATTCACGTGCAGGTCTTTTGATGCATCCTGCAAAAGCTTGCGCAAATCAACTTTCCTTTTGCTATAGCTCTCCGTCTCGCCTCCGCATCCGCCGCATTTTTCAGCTTTTGAGAACTTGCCGCACTTCCTGCATTTTCTTGCAAATTCGTTGGGCAGCCCGCTTGCAAATGAATATGGCTGCTCTTCAATCTGCTTTGTCTGGGGGTTTATGAAATATGCAATGTCGGTCTCCACAAAGCCTGCAATTTCCGCCGCCTTGTTGATCGAGCGGATATTCCCCCCCGCAGTTCCGATCGGGAAGAGCACCATGGGGTCGCCGACCATCTTGCGCGGCTTTGCGGCCTCAGGCCTTCCCATCCTGCACCCGATGAATGTGCCGGCCTTATCCTTTATTTTGATGCCTGAAACCTGCGAGAGCATTTCAAATACATCCTTTGATGGATCTGGCGTTATCTCGCTCGCGCCGCCAAATGTCTTGAAAAATGAGTATGCAAATTCCCGCGCGATTGAAATCCTGCCGCTCTCAATCCTGTGCGGCACGCCGCACTTTTCCAAAACAGCCTTTATGTTCCCGCTTTCTTCAATCAAAAGCCCCTCAATCTCGCTTCCTGAAAACCGGGTCTGGCAGCTGCGCACGGCCCTGACCAGAGTTATGCATTCATCGCCCGACAATGCCTTGTAATAATGCAGGTATTTTGGATGCAACGGGACCCCGGTTGCCATTGAGAGCTCTATTGCAGTGTTCTGGTCGACAAGCTCAGGGCGCGAAGAGATCGCGTGAATGTCAAACTGCCCTGCAGCGTCATTTCCCGCGCATGCCTTCTGAAGCTCAAGCTTCCACCACTCCTCACAGTACCCTGCAGGCATCAATGGGTGGGCGGTTTTGCGAAAATCCCCCAGTGTAATCAGCACATCACCCAAAAAAAGTATTTCCTTTACCTCGTGCCTGAGAGCTTTTGCATCCTTTGCACAGCCTACCCTGCGGACCTCCCCGCTCAAAAGCTTCACGATGGGCCCTTCAATCGTGTCCACAGGGAACATCTCGGCGCTTTTTCCCGGCCGCTCTATTTTTGTCTGCGTGCCCACTGCAAGGAAATCATCGAGCATATACATGGTTGCAGGGTGCAGCCCTTTTGCCATTACGCAAGTATTCCTCGCCCTGCCATAGCGCAGCCGCAGGCCCCCGAAATATGAGGGGTAGGAAAAAATCGGCCTTCCTGCAGCAATCCTTGAAAGGTATGTGTAATTGGGCTTCACTTCCTTGTCCTTTCCGCTCGACCCCTTGCCGATTTTTATGATGTCTTCAAGCCAGTTCCAGTTGAGGCCAAGCATCTTTGCAAGGGTCATGATCTTCATGGCCTTCAGGCCGACGCCTTCGGAAATGACAAGGCACATCCCGCCGCGCACCCTGTTTGTGGGGATGCGCTCAAGGTCTTTGTGGTTTACCACTTCGCGCTCCTCCGTAGGCTCGCCATTGACGCACACGGGGCAGCCCTTTATGATCTTGCGCACCTCATCATCCTTGAGCTTGTACTGGCGCGTTATTATCTCATCATACAGATTTATTTCCTCGACATAGCGCTCAATCTCATCATCAGTTGGCTTGTATCGGTCAAGGCCCATAAGCTGCCGTGCATAATCCCCCAAAATGAGGGGGAACACTGTTGCAGTGCCGCCTGCAGCCCTTATCGGCCCTGCAAAATAAATGTCGACATATCTGCTCCCGTCAGGGTTTTTGCTGATCATGACCTTTGGCACGCCGTCAAGAGGCGCCACAACAACCCCTTCAGTGACGAGCACAAGGCAGGTCTTCACCGCCTGCTCAAGCCGCTTTTCGGCATCCTCAATGTTGCCAAGGCTTCCTTCAATAATGTCACGGAAAAGGCGGAAGATGGCCCTGTTCCGATCCCCTTTGTACTCTTCATAGAGCTTTCTGTACCACTGTGCAACGCCTATCGGGCCTATGATGTTTTCAGTCCTGTCAGCAAGGTCAAGTGTGGGCGGGCATTCAACATCAGTGCTGATGTCCTTGCCTTTTGCCTTGGCCCGCTTTGCGGCATTGTAAAACAGGTCGACTTTTTTCCCAAGCGCTGCAAAATATTTTGCGGTAGCAGGGTCGGTTTTTGGCCCCGAGACGCCGCTCATGCATGTTCCCCCATAAAATTATTTTCAGTGATCTTCCTTGACTTGAGGTTGATGTCGAGTGCAATTCCGGGTGTCGGTATATGCCCTTCCTTGATTTGGTATTCCGTGCGTTCCTGCCAGCAGCCGGCATTTGCAAGCAGGCACCCGCGGTACTGGCCATAGCCTTTCATGTGAAGGTCGCCTCCAAAGTACATGTCCGGCTCCTCGCGTATCACCATATAATCCACGGATTCGGGAACATATGGCTGCGTGAGGCCAAATCCGGTTGACAAATCGCGCCTCCTCAAAAGCTCGGCCATGGGCCTGTGCGGCTCCTTGTAATCAAGGTGCCTCGTTGCTGCGATCATGTCATGGAAAGAAGCCCCGTGGTATATGAGGCATTTGAGCCCTTCAAGCTCGATCCAGCCGGGGGAGCCGACAAGGTGTATGTTGCCATAATCCTGCAATTCCTTAAGGTACTCGCGCGGGATCGCAGGCTGCGGGTCTGCCCTGCGCACCGCATCATGCTGGCCGGGAATCATGAAAACCTCAATGTGCTCAGGGATCAGCTTCAAAAGCCCTGCAAGCTTTTCGTACTGCGCGAAAATATCCTTTATTTCAAGCTCATCGAACTGGTCGGGGTAAATCCCGATGCCATCTACATTGTCCCCTGCAATGACCATGTACTTGATCTTGCCCACGCGCTCGGCTTCGCTTGGCGATGGCACATTTCCATTTAGCCACGAGATGAACTTCATGAACTCCTTTTCCATAAAAAGCCTGCTCCCCGCATGGATATCGGAGATGAGGCATACGCTCAGGTCGCGCCCGGCCTCTTTCGGGGAACGCTGCGTCATGTCTGGCCAGAGGAATGACTTTGCAATTATCACCTCATCGGAAAACTTCTTCCCCCTCACCCCGATGACATCATCGAGCAGAATCCTGCCGGCTTCGCGGTTTGCGGCAACATCCTCTTTTGAGATTATGAGGATGCACCTGCCTTCCGGGCTGTCAAGCTCGATAGTGAGGTTGCCATTCTTGCTCACCCACTTCCTCATCACCATCCCGATGGCATCGACATCGGCATACTTTTGTACCGACTTGAGCTTGTCAAGCGGCTTTGGGTTAAAGCCGGCGCGGTGCGAGAGCAGCGAGGAGAGGAAAGCGTACTTGTCGCGGAAATAACCCAGAAAATCCCCGAGGTGGCCGTGAGCAGAGCTCTTTCCCGTGACTTCAAACTGGCTCAGGACCTTGCAGTGCGGGACAGAGTCCTTTGCAAGGCCGGTGAAAGTGGCTCTTTTTACAACCACCTCCTCCTTTACCGACCCGAGCTTTGATGAGCGCTTCAGGAGCCTCTCTTTTACAATCTGGCCGCAAACCATGGGCTCGCTTATGCTTTCAAGGATGTCCTTCCAGTGCTCCTCGCCTTCAAGCAGGTCTATTGACTGGAGGTCTATGAGCTGCTCACGCTCTGAGCAGAACTGCGCGATCTCCGATCTTTTGGAGTCCTTGCCGTTCAGGGTCAATTTGTCATCCCTTGTATTTTTCCCTGATTGACTCCAGCTCGGAAATGATTGTCCAGATCTCTGTGCGTGTGTGCGCGGGCATGTTGATGTCGTTGCTTATGTCTTCCATGAGGTAGATTGCATTGGATATATTGACATTGAGCTGCGCGCTGTCGCCCGTGATCTTGTTGCGCGCATCCTCAGTGGCCTTCCTTATGTTGCGCGGGACAGTGGTATCATCCATGATGCTGTCCATGAGCTCAACAGTGTACTCAATGAGTTCGGAGAGTTCCTTGTCCGCCTTCATTCTTCCGCCCCCGATGCAATGCCGCAAAAAACAGTTATCTGCATATTATTCACATTCCCGCTGATAGTTCAACCAGCTTGCTATAATAAAGCTGCAAGGGCTATATAAAAGCTACTCCGCAAAGGCATGAAGATTTTTATGGGTTTGCGCCTTCCCGTCGCATTATATCCTCAGCAGCTATATATCCGGGGGCAGCAGGCGCCCCTGCTGATTTGTGGGCCCATAGCGGCATACTTTATGCCATGTATTGGCATTTTCAATATTTAAGCCGCTATATCCTTATTATGCCCGCAAGAATCTTGGGCTTAGTATTTTGCCCAAGTGGGGATTTAGCTAAAATCCCTGTTTGCCAAACTATTGCCCTTTTGGGGTTTTGAAAATGGATAGCTGGGATGAAATTTACCGGAAAGTGCCGCTTGATGAGATCGCATGGCACTCGGAAAAGCCGCCGCGCCCGCTTGTCGATGCGGTCAGGGAACTTAAGGGCGGCAAGGCGCTAGACCTGTGCTGCGGCGCAGGCACCAACTCCATTTTCCTTGCAAAGAAAGGCTTTGATGTCACGGGCATAGACATCTCCCCTGCGGCAATCGGCATTGCGAAAAGGAGGGCAGGGGATGAGGGCGTTAAGGTGGATTTCCTTGTGGGAAATGTGCTGGAGTTCCGGCCGGACAGGGTGTTTGATTTCGTGTTCGACCGCGGATGCTTCCACCACATGTCAAGGGAAAAAAGGCCGCAGTTTGCCTCAAACCTTGCAGCGATGCTGGCAAAGGGGGGCAGGTTCCAATTGATGGCATTTAGCGCGCGGAACAGGTTTGAAAAGTCCCTCACAAAAGACGAAATAAGGGGTGTGTTCTCGCCATACTTTGAAGTGGGTGAAATCGGAGAGGAATTGCACACAGAACCGGGGGGCAGCAAGGTGTACCTGTATGCCGCGCTGATGGCGCGCAGATAGCCTGCATGTTCGCGGCAGCCGATAAATTGCATTTTCAAATGCGGGCATGAATAAAATTGTTTCTGTGGCAGATGGACAAATATTTCAAAGTAGTATTTGAATATGGCTGCCGTGGTTTTTACCGTTCTTTACTTTTGGGTCCTTTTAAGAGCAGCTTGAAGTTTATTTTGAAAAAATCTTGAGTTAAGCGAAACCGAATCAAAACGCCCTGCAATTCTTTGCAGTAGTATGATTTGTTCGTTAGGTAATGATGCAAGTTTTTGGTGTTGTAATAAAGATATAAACTCTTGCCTAGGCCCAAACTCTGTCAGGTGGCCTCCAACTTTCTTGGTTTGGCGACTTCTTCGTCTTTGCACCTCTATTGCCAATTCTGATATTTTCTTTGCAAGGGGTGTTTGCGGCCTACGTTTCATATAACAAAAAGATATCCTAAGTGCTATTTATTTGGATGAGTTTGTGAAATTTTTTGTAAAATTAGTTTTTGCCATCCGGCACAGACACTGAGAATAAATAGGTAACCATACAATGGCAACTTATTGTGTCCCCAGTTTATATTCGGGGTCAGCCAGAATTCTAGTATGGCTACACAGGCTCGTCTGTCAAGGGAAGATAAGTTCAAGGGTCGCATCCTGCGAGCAAAGGGCAGGTTGAATGACCTTGAATTGAATGAAGAAAGCAAAAGGCTCATTTTGAAGTTTGACGCTATTTTGAGCAATACGGGGAAAAGCCTTGCTTATCGTCTCATGGCTTTGAGTTCTCTTACGTTGGTTGCGAAGCATTTTCCTGATAAACCTCTTACTGAAGTCACTGAAGATGAGTTCCTGATTTTCTTCGAGGAATATCGCAATTCCGGCCAAAGAGAATGGTCAAAGACCTTGAAGGTCGCAAAAGCTTGTTTGGAAAGGAAAAAAATGAGCCTTGCTGAAGTCAAGGATTTTGTTGAGGTGAACGAGGCTCATGCGAGGACAATCATTCAAGAAGTCCTTTTGAAGTATCAAGGTTTCGAGAAAGAAAAGGGCGACACAATTTATCTTAAGGCTACTCCTTTGGCGAAAGTTAGGGAAGACAGGGAGCAATTCAAGGGCTATTCACCCCAAAGCGTTGGCAACATCATTGCAAACCTCAAAGTGTTCCTTCGCACGATGAATCATGGTGAGATGCCTGATTCAGTGAAGAACCTAAAGCAAGGCAAGCCTGTGAGGAGAGTGAAGCCGGAAGACATCCTTTCCCCAACCGAAATTCAGCTAATGATTGAGTGCTCTGATAATGCCCGTGACAAATGCATGTTGAGCGTCTTGTACGAAACCGGCTGCCGTGCTGGAGAGCTTTTGGCGTTGAAAATAAAAGATTTTGAGCCGCAACCGAACAAGGAAGGTGGCTTGCTGTGCTACAAGGCATCTTTGCGCGGCAAAACTGGGGAGCGGACAAATTATTTGGTGCAGTCAATACCATTCATCAATGGCTGGCTAGAGTTCCACCCTTTTCGCAAGAACAAAGATGCTAGCATGTGGCCGTCAATCGGTGCAAAGCCTTCGGATGGTGTAAGCATGAACAGCTTGAGAGCAACCATTTTCAGGGCACAGAAAAAAGCCCAGATGGAACATAAGAAAATCTACCCACATCTATTCAGACACAGCCGAGCCACACATTTGGCTGAGCAGTCTTGGACTGAGCCCCAATTGAGAATACAATTCGGCTGGACAAATGCTTCGCCCACCCCAAGCACTTACATCCACATGACAAGCCTGCAACTGAAGAACAAGGTGCTTGAAGAGAATGGTCTTTTGGACGAGGGTGAAAAGCGAGCCAACCCAATCAAGAAGTGCGAATTGTGCGGGCACTCAAACCCAAGCTACAAAAAATTCTGCCTAAAATGTGGAGTCGCTTTGGACGTGAAAACTGTCATGGAACAATTCAGCGCAGAAAAAATGGAGCAGGAAGCCACAAACAGGCTTGTTGAAATGCTCGTGCAACTCAAGCAAAAGCATCCAGATGATATGAACGCCGTCTTAAAGCGCTTAAAAAAAAGCTGAAAAGGTTTAATAAGAATTCCGACCGGTG
>DUGC01000041.1 GCA_013331625.1 Candidatus Iainarchaeum sp.
CCTGCCCCAATTTTTCTTTTTTTTTCGGTTAAACCATTTTACCGACCCAAAGGAAGCCAACGGCTTTAGTCGGTGGTAGTGGTTCCTTTCCGTTGACGGGTGTGTGACGTCACTTAGGAAAGCCCACGCCTTTAGGCGTGGGAGGGTGTCACCCCTTCCCGTCCTATTTTAATTTGTTTTCCTGTTCCATTGTTTAGGTGCTATTTTGGGTCGGTATTGGGGCGTTGTCGTAGCTTTTTGCACAGTTCTTTTTGCATGCTTTGCATTTTCCGCTCCGCCTGCAATCACAAGCACCACAAACCCCGCAGGCGTTTGGAGCAATTCCTCCCACATTATCATGAAGCTCTCGCTTGCAGGGGCAAGCGGCTATAGTTATGCCTTCGATTCCGTTGCAGATACAGTGCCTGACGAGACCATCGATACTGCTGATTCCAGGGTGGAATTGGGTGGCAAGGCCGATGGCATTTATTGGTTCCATGCCAGGGCAAAGACGGCAGCCGGCTGGAGCGAAGCTGCACATTACCAGCTCAAGGTTGACACTACAGGTTCGTTGCGCCCCAATAATATTGCTGCGGCCTCGCAGCCTGACGGCTCTGTGAAGATTACATGGGATGCATCTGTTGATGCCACTTCAGGAATTGCATACTATAATGTTTACCGGAGCACTTTGCGCTTTGTCAAGGATGGCGAGCTGTCAAGGGAATTCACGATCAAGGATATAGTTGCAAAAAAGGTGGGGCCAAAAATTACGGGCACCTCATTTACGGATACTAATTTTATAATCGGCGAGGGTTTCAGGTTCCACTACAAGGTGCAGCCTGTTGATAATGCAGGCAATGGCGGCACTGTGAGCATGGCTGCCTCCGTGCAAACCATTTCAAACTGCGATTTTGATGTTTCAGTTGATGCTGTGTTCAAAGACAATAACCTTGCAATAAGTGTTGCATCAGGCTCTTCTTTCAAGGCGGGCAGGATTGTGGTCGTTGATCCGGCAGGCTCAGAGACGATAGTTGCTGAAAAGCTGGCAAACTCTGCCTATGATGCAGGGTATCCCATGGCGGGCAGGCAAAACGGGGACTACAACATCTCATTCACTTCGCTCGATAACGACAATGATGTTTGTGCTGCGGGAAAAATATTCGTCTATGATACAGCTGCACCGGAAGTGAAAATCCTCTCCCCTTCTCCCAAAGAGGTCTTATCGGATGTTGCCGAGTTCAAATTCGATGCCTCTGATAAGGGCATAAACCCTTCAGGGGTCGCTTTGGTATCTCTTTTCTATGAAAATGGGGATTCAGAGCAAAGAATCGGGGATGCAAAGCCTGAGGGCGGTTTTTATGTGTTTGACTGGAATACGACCGGAATTGAGAGCGGGCGCTTCAAGGTCGTCGCGCGCGCCATTGACCGTGGCGGGAACAGCGGGGAATCTTTTTCCATTTATTCCTTCAGGAACACTGCATTGGCGCTCTCAAGGGCAAGCACGGCAATTTCCGATGCAAATACAGCCCTCCTTGCTGCCCAATCCTACCTGAAAAGGCTGCAGGATGCAAATATCGGCATTTCCGACCTAAATGTCATGCGTGCCGCTGCAGATTCCAACATGGCATCCTCACTTTCATTGTTCAGGGAAGGCCTGTATTATGACCTTGCGGTGCAGAGGGCAAATGAGGCAAAAAAGCTCTATAATTCCGCCATAAGCGCAATTACTGTTTCAGATTACAACAAGTCCGGCACCTATACTTACAACAAAAACCAGCTCGATGTCCTTCTCCCCGCAGCAGGGCTTGATAAGCAGTATGTTGCGGCCGCAAAGCGGCTTATTGCATCAACTGCTTCTTCCCGCAAGCTCAATATCCAGCAGATAAAAGCGCCATCCGGGACTTATTACCGTGCAGGCGTTACTATTCCCCTCTCCAAGCCAATAGACTATAACGGCCGTCTGGATATAATTGAGGTAATACCAAAGTCGTTTGCGGCAGCTGCTCAGGATATCACGTCAACCTCAGAATTTGAGGTCCTCTCCCAAGATCCGGTGATAGCCTTCAAATCGGTTGATTTCAACGGCTCGAAGCGCAGGGAACTTTCCTATGTGCTGAATGCAAACCTCAAAAAAGCGCAGGTTGATGCGCTCGTTGCTGCAGGNNCCCCGCCGATAGTGCTTGAATCCTCTTCAAAGCTTCCGCAATTTTCATCTTCAGGCACTTTGGGCCTTTCTTCCTTTTCCCTCCCTTCAATTGATTTCAATTCCGGCAACATGGTTTTATTGATTGTTGCAGCTGTTGCCGTCCTGTTCATATTGTTCCTGATGCTGCTTGTTGCGGTTTTTGCAATATATTACTTTTTTGTCAGGTCAAAAAGGAAGTGAGGTCTCAATGGCGAAGTCACTTGATGATTTCTTGCGTGAGTGCGCTAAAGATGTTGATGGCGAGCTTGGAAGTTTTTTCCCAAAAAAACCGGACGCAAAATGGCTCTCGTATGCCCTTGGCAAACCTGATTTCGAGTTTGACCTCCCTTCAACCAACGGGGCCATTGCCGCCCCCGTGTGGGATTTCCTCTCCCGCGGCGGCAAGAGATGGAGGCCTGCGCTCATGCTGCTTGCATGCGAAGCTGTGGGGGGGAGCAGGAAAAAGGCGATGCCGTTCACGGTGATCCCTGAGCTTGTGCACTCGGGGACGCTGCTAATAGATGACATTGAGGACAATTCATCCCTGCGCCGCGGAAAGCCGGCCACGCATCTGCTATTCGGGGTGGATGTTGCCATCAATGCGGGCAATGCCATGTACTATTTGCCTCTCGTGCTCTTGTTCCGCTCCAATAGCCTGCCGGATAAGGTGAAGGGCAGGATTTATGACCTCTATGCCCTTGAGATGCTGCGCCTCTCCTTCGGGCAGGCAATGGACATTTACTGGCACCGTGGCCACGGAAATGTTTCGCAAAAGCATTATCTGCAGATGTGCTCATTCAAGACAGGCTCGCTCGCACGCTTTGCGGCCGAGCTCGGCGCTGTTCTTGGAGGGGCCTCAAAACCGCAGATTGATGCACTTGGGGACTTTGCAACGAGCATCGGGGTGGCTTTCCAGATCCAGGATGACATCCTCAACATCAAGCCTGCGTCTGTTGAGTGGGGCAAGGAGATCGGCGATGACATCAAGGAGGGCAAGCGCACCCTGATGGTGATCCATGCCCTGAAGGTCTTGCCGGATGCAAAGGCAAAAAAGCTCGTCTCACTGCTTGATTTAAAGGAGAAATCCGATGCGCAAGTAAAGGATGCAATAGGTTTGCTCGAGTCGTGCGGCGCCATTGATTATTCGCGCAAGGTTGCCCGCGATCTTGTGTCCTCAAGCTGGAAAAGGCTCGACAAAAAGCTCCGTCCCTCGCAGGCAAAATCAATGCTCAAGGAATTTGCTGCATATCTGATTGAAAGGAAGATCTGAAGGCGCTTTTGCATTTCAGTGTGTTTTTGGGATCGGGTTCATAGTTGTTGTAATTACCCCCCCCCAACAAATATAAACTTCAGTCTTTTCGGCTTTCAAGTCTTACAAATAGGTAGGAATTTTGCTGTTGAAGGACGAAAATTTGAATTCGGGGGCCATGGTTGTATGGGGTGCTTCCTTTAAGGAATTTATTAGTCAGTCTGGAGAGATTTCATATCAGGCGAGAGATTGTTTGAAAAATTGCCGTTGGTTAAAAGGCTTCTGATCAAATAGGAAAACGCTTATGCTTTCATGCACTAAAAAGCGCAAGTCTTAGAGAATAACTTATTGCCCGAATAGACAAAACCTTAATATTTCAGAAGGTTTAAATATGCAATTGATATAATTTACTTCGTATGTGCATAGGATACGACCCTTTTCCTGAGGCATTGCCTTTTGCGGTTTCAGCTGTTATTTTTGGCACAATTGCTTTGGGTTTGTTCGTTTTTGAGTTAATAAAAAAGACAAAAAAGAATTCAATTAAATATACAATTATTGCTTTTGTTTTGCTCGCGATTTTTTCTGCATTGATTTGGTACTATAGAATTAACATTGCAGCAGACTTTGTGAGATGTTAAGTCACTTGAATAATATATGGGCTTGAAGGCGAGCGGGAAACTGCACTTTTTAGTACTGAAAAATTCCGGCGGGAAAACTATGGGAGAAAAATCAAGAACTTATCCATACTTCTTCCTGATTGCCAAAAAAGCATAATCACAACTTTCCAATTAACCCGTCACTTTCAAATTTTACATATATTTAATTATGGTTATTTGAAATGCGGCTTTGGGGCGCAGTTCATATCTCCTCGTATTCCTTCTCGACCCTGTGCACGACAACGCCCTTGTCAGTGATTTCTATCGGGTGCAGGTCTTCCGAGTGCTTTGTCGCGCGCATCTTGCGTATGTGCAGCGTCCTGTTGCTGCGCGTTCCTATCCCCATGTAATGGAGCACGACGACCCCATCTGTGACATATTCCTCAATCCCGTACTTGCCGTAATTGCTCATGTTCTCAAGGGATGATTCGGTGGTCATGAGTGTCGTGACCCCTATCCTCATCAGCATGTATGAGAGTTTGAGTATAGCGTTCCTTACCTCGTTTTCACTGTTGAAATTGAATCCGAGCGCAGGGATGGAGTCAATCACAAGCCTTTTTGCCCCAATCCTTTTGGCTGTCCTCATTATTTCAAGGAGCAGCCTGTCAAGGTCAAAGCCTGCGGCAGGCATTGAGAACTCTTCCTCGCTTGGCATCCCGATTTTTGCAAGGCTGCCGTCAATGATCTGGAGCAGGTTTTTATCCTCAAGCTTGGCAAGGTCCCAGCCGAACCTGAGCATGTCCTGCCTTATGAGCTCGGGCCTTTCATCAAGTGTGACATAAATCCCGGGTTCATTGTATTTTTCCGCCCCGTTGAAGATGTACTGGGTGCAAAGGATTGTTTTTCCCGTGCCGCAGCCGCCTGTGACCAGTATGGACCTCCCTTCCGGAAACCCGCCTTCCACAAGCTCGTCGAGGCCTTTAACCCCGCTCGGAACCCTGTTCATGCTTATAGTAACTTCCAACTTGTATTTATATCTTGATGGGCTTTGCGCCCTTCCTGTTCATTCCCTGCTGACCCTTGTGACCCCTTTGATATTGGCAATCTTTTTCTTTATGCTCTCAAGCTGCTCGAGGTCTCGCAGCCTTACAATGAAGCGGCAGAGCGCGGTGTTTGAGGCGGACGCGGTGGCATTTGCCGATCCGACGTAAATCTTGTTTTGCGAGAACACTTCCAGAATGTCGCGGAGCACCCCGAGCCTGTCTTGAGCGTGCACAATTATTGTGGTGTCATAATATGAAATCTTGTCATCCCATTTGACGTCGACCCTGCCGATTTTTATGTTCAAAAGCTCCTTGCAGTCTACCCTGTGCACGGAAATTTTCCNNAATTGCCTATTGAATGCGGAGTTGTGTGCTGCCTGCCCTTGTCCATGTGGAGCTTTCCCATGATTTTCTGCCTTGCCTTGCCTGTCTTTGCAAAAGTGAGCCAGTTTATTTTCGGTGTCTGCCTTGATGAGGTTACCACCTCGACAACATCGCCATTCCTGATCTTGGTGTCAAGCGATACCATGATAGAGTTTATCTTTGCCCCCATGCACTTGTCCCCGATGTCGGAGTGCACGGCATATGCAAAGTCTATTACCGTGGCCCCTTCAGGCAGCTCGATGAGTTCGCCTTTTGGGGTCAGTGCAAATACTTCCTTGCCGAACATGTTGAGTTCTGTGTTGGTCCGCGCTGACCTTCCCCACTCGAGCACCTGCTTTATCCAGCCGATTTTCTTGTCATACCTGTGGTCGTTCTTTTCGCCCTTGTAGCGCCAGTGTGCGGCGATCCCAAGCTCGGCAAAGTCATTCATCTCTTTTGTCCTGATCTGGATCTCAAGGGGTGTCTTTTCATCAGTGTAGACGCTTGTGTGCAGTGACCTGTAACCGTTGTCCTTGGGCTTTACTATATAATCGTCAAACTCCCCCGGGATCGGCTTCCACATGCTGTGCAATATTCCAAGGGCCTCGTAGCATTCCTTGACCGAATTTGTCACGACGCGCAGCGCTATGAGGTCATACACCTGCTCTATGCCTGCATTTTTCCTCTTCATTTTTGAATATGTGCTGTATACTGTCTTTATCCTGCCGTTTATGCCTGCCCGGATGTCGTTTTTCTTGAGGTTTTCAAAGAGCAGGGCCTTGGCTTTTTCTATGGCACTTGTTGTCTGCTTTGTGATCTGGGCCATCTGGGCAGAGATGTTCCTGTATTCTCCGGGATTTTTGTAATTGAATGCGAGATCGTTCATTTCAGAGCTGATTGAATAAATGCCCAGCTTGTGGCACAGCGGCGCGTATACGTCCGTTATCTCTTCAATGAAGTTTTCCCTTTCATGTTCAGGGACCATTTCTATCCTGCGCAGCTTGTCGAGCATTTCGCTGATCTGTAGCATCACAACCGGCGGGTTTGTTGTGAGCACTATATGGAGCTTTTTGCGCGACATTTCCTTTTCCTTGGAGTGGAATGTGAGCGCTTTTTCAAACCTGTCCTTGGAATCGATCAGGTCAAAGATTTCCTTGCGGAAACTGTCCTGGAGGGTTTTTGTGCTAACGCCGTGCTGCATTGCGTTGTGCAGCAGGCCTGCGACAACAACATTTCGCTCAAGGCCCAGGCGCAAAACTATTGTGGCAACCCCGATGTTGTGCAATATCCTCTTTTCCCAGCTCGGCCCCTCGTTGCGGTAGGCGGAAAGCATCAGCTCAATGGCATTTTGCGCCTCGGCTTCGTTTCCCGCGCTCTGGCCGAATTCCTGCAGGAATTCCTTTTTTTCCATTTCAAATTCCATTTTTCAGGCCTTCCATTTATATGGCGAAGGTGAAGTTTTTAACCGCTGCTAATCTGGCCCCTCTTATATAGCCCCTTCAAGGCCAATGATTTAAAACAGTTGTACCTTTCCATATTCTGGTGCAGATGCATTATTACCTTTTCGTGAACTTCAAGACTTATGAGGAAGGCACTGGGGAGAAGGCATTAAGCCTTGCAAGGCTCATGGCTTCATTTAATACAGGTGAGGTGGATATCATCCCCGTATGCCAGGCCGCCGGCCTGCTTTTGATTTCCCAAAGCGTCCCCCTCAGGGTTTTTGCCCAGCATGCAGACCCCGTGGGTTTTGGAGCCAATACCGGGATGATATTGCCGGAATCACTTAAAAGCGCGGGCGCATTTGGCACGATAATAAACCATGCCGAAAACAAGCGCGACAACGATTTTGTAAAAAAAGCCATTGGCCGCTGCCACGGGGCAGGCCTTAAAGTGATGGCGTGCGCTGAAAGCCTTGAGCGCGCAAGGCAGATTGCAAAATTTTCCCCGGATTTCCTTGCAATAGAGCCCCCCGAGCTTATCGGCGGGGATATTAGCGTGAGCACTGCAAACCCCGGGCTTATTTGCGATTCAGTGAAAGAAATCCGCAAAATCAACCCGCAGATTATAGTGATAACGGGCGCCGGCATCAAGAGCGCAGGTGATGTTGCAAAGGCAATTGAGCTTGGCACGAGCGGCGTGTTTGTCGCTTCGGGGATTGTTTGCGCCAAGGACAAGGAATATGCGCTGCAAACGCTCCTTTCAGGTTTTCCGGCAAATAAGCAGTCAAGGTCAAAGGCTGAGCCCTGATTGCGGATTTATAGCAGTCCACGAAAGTCTTTCGGTTTAATTTCGCGTCCTGCTATCCATCAAACCGCCGCAATTGCCGAAAAACTTTGGCGGTTTGATATAATAAAAAATGTGCCCCTTTTGGGGTTATACTACAATTCCCTTAACGCTCGTCTTCTTTTTCCTGTTCTTTTCATATCGTGCAATCCCTTCCTGAAGGACCAAGAGGCCGAGCAGGGCGCATTTCTGGCGCGTCTGGATGATGTTTCCAAGCTGCTCAAATAGCTGCTGTGCATTTATTTTTGCCGCGCTCTTCACGCTTTTTCCCTTCACCATTTCCGAGAGCAGCGCTTGTGATGCAATGCTGATTGCGCAGCCGCTTGAAAAGAATTTAATGTCTGCAACTTTTCCATCCCTGATTTTGAGCGTGAATGTGACATGGTCGCCGCAAACAGGGTTGCCGCCCCCCGCTTCAAGCGAGTAATTTTCTATCCTGCCCTTGTTTGGGGGGTTTTTGTACAGGTCAAGTATTATCTCGCTGTATAACTCTCTTTCCATTCTCAAACACCAAACACTTTTTTCGCGTCCCCTATTGCAATGGCGAGTGCATCAATGTCCCGCTTTGTGTTGTAGATGTAAAATGATGCCCTGCACACTCCCCCGATGCCCATTTCATGCATGAGGGGCTGCGCGCAGTGGTTTCCTGCGCGGATTATGATCCCGTGCCTGTCAAGCATTTCGGAAACATCATGGGCGTGCATGCCCTCTATATTGAATGGGACAACCCCGACCCTAGGCCCTTTTGCAGGGCCGTAAATTTTCACGTTTTCAATTTCCCCGATCCTTTTGAGCGCGTATTTGAGCAGTTCCTTTTCATGCCCCTCCACATTTTCCATGCCTGTTTTTTCAAGGTATTCAATTGCAGCCCCAAAACCTGCAGCTCCCGCAATATTGGGGGTTCCGGCTTCAAATTTCCATGGCAAAACGTTCCACTCAGCGCCCTGCAGGGTAACTGAGGATATCATGTCGCCCCCCGTAAGGAACGGATCCATTTCCTCAAGCAGCCCCTCCCTTCCATGCAAAACCCCGATCCCTGTGGGCCCGAGCATTTTGTGGGCTGAAAACGCCAGAAAGTCGCAGCCGATCCTTTTCACGTCAATAGCAATGTGCGGCACTGCCTGCGCCGCATCAATGACTGAGCAGGCATTGCAGTCCTTTGCGATCTTTGCAATTTCCTTTGCAGGGTTTACTGTGCCCAATATGTTTGATGCGCCCGTGGCTGCGATTATTTTTGTCCTGCGGCCCGCTTTTGAAGCAAGGCCATCCATGTCAAGCCTTCCGTCAATTGTGATATCGGCGAATTTTATCACGGCCCCTTTCCTTTTTGCAAGCTGCTGCCAGGGGACGAGATTTGCATGGTGCTCCATTTTCGTGAGGAGTATTTCATCGCCGGATTTTAATTTTTCCCCAAGGGAGTATGCAAGCAGGTTGAGTGATTCAGTGGTATTTTTGGTGAATATTATTTCCTGCATTCCTTTGGCATTTATGAACTTTGCGGTTTTTGAGTGCGCCTGCTCATAGATTTCCGTGGCCATGCGGCTCAGTGTGTTCATGCCGCGGTGGACATTCGCATTGCTTTTCGTATAAAATTCCATTTCGGCCTCAATTACGGATAATGGCTTTTGCGCAGTGGCTGCGCTATCGAGGTAGACCAGCCTTTTGCCGTTGATCTTTCTGGAGAGGATGGGGAAATCCCTTGCTGCCGTTTTCATCTTCAACACATACCTTTTGGCCCGTGCCGCTATAAAGCTTTTTCTATTTCGCCCCCTATTTCCCCCCTTACTGCCTGCGGGAGCATATAGGATACGCTTTGCAAAAAGCCCTTTGCAACCATTTCCCTCGCGCTCTCCTTTTTGATGCCGCGCGAGCAGAGGTAAAAGAGCTCATCATCGTCAATGTGGGCCACGGTCGCAGAGTGCGTTGCCTTCACGTCGTCAGTTTTGATCTCAAGGCTTGGTATCTGGTTGCTCGATGCCTTTTCGCCAAGGATCATGCTGTGGCACTCAAGGAGGGCATTGGCGCCGGTTGCGCCTTCCTCTATCCTGATCATTGCGTCAAACACGTTCCTGCTCTCGCCATCGAGCACGGATTTGAAGATGCAGTGGCTCTCAGTTGCCCTCTGCCTGTGCACTGATGAGTAATTGATGTCAAAGTGCTGGGTTTCCCCTGAATAGAGGAGGCTGTATTCGCGCGCGCTTGCGCCATCCCCGTTGAGGATATTTGCCACCCTTGCCCTTGCAGTTTTTGGCCCGAACCAGCAGTTATTGTTGGTGAGTTTTCCGCGCCCTTCAACGATGCACTGCTGGCTGGCGATGAGGCTGCCGCTTTCCGAGTGGATCGTGCATATGGTGGCGTTTGCCCCTTCCTTTAGGTAAATTGTCTGGGAGTGCAGAACTGTACCGCTGCCGTGCATTTTATTCACTATGCAGCACTCGACGCCCTCCTCGATTATGATGATTGATTTTTGCAACGCCCCTTCCTCAAGTTTTGTTTCCATGGCTATTTTCTTTTTGTGCGCCTTCCTGCCAACTATGATTACGTGCCCTGAATTGAAGTTTGAATTGACATATGCCTCGAACTGGTCTGCGGCCACTTCCTCTTTTGAAAGGATTTGCGCGATCTGTGCGGGCATCTTTTCAACCGCATCATTGAGCCCCATGACTTCAACTCCCTGCATGTCGATTCGGGGGATTGCCGCCCCTTTTACTGGCTTTGTGAGCAGGGATTCGAGCTGCGTGATGCTGCTGTACTTGCTTTTTTTCACAGGTTTTGCCTCAAATACCTGCTGGTTGTTTTCGCGGTATTTTGCAAGCCAGTCCGGCTTCATGGCTGTATCCAAAGCGATAGCACCTCTCACCATAAGGCTCACCCGACCGAGTTCTCCATTTCCATCTCAATTAGCCTGTTTAGCTCGACTGCATATTCGAGCGGCAGTGTTTTCGTGAACGGCTGCATGAACCCCAGCACTATGAGGGTGAGGGCCTGCGATTCGCTCAGGCCGCGCGATGTGAGGTAGAATATCTGGTCATCCCCGATCCTGCCGACGCGCGCCTCATGGGCAATGGTTGCGCTCTGCTCATCAATTTCAACGTACGGGTAGGTGTCTGTGCGCGAATCCCTGTCCAAAAGCAATGCGTCGCAGGTGACATTGCTGCGAACCCCCCTGCACCCCTTAATGACCTTTACAAGGCCGCGATAGCTTGTCCTCCCGCCGTCCTTGCTAATGCTCTTGCTCGTGACCTTGCTCGTGGTGTTTGATGCCAGGTGGACTACCTTTGCGCCCGCATCCTGATGCTGCCCCTTTCCTGCCAATGCAACGCTCAGCACCTCTCCCCTGGCTCCTTCGCCCATGAGGTAAATTGCAGGGTACTTCATGGTCACTTTGCTGCCTATATTTCCGTCAACCCACTCGACTGCGGAGTTCTTGTATGCAAATGCCCTTTTTGTGACTAAATTGTAAATGTTGTCCGACCAGTTCTGCACCGTAGTGTACCTGACATGTGCTGTGGGCTTTGCAATCACTTCGACAACTGCCGCGTGCAATGACTTTGAGGAAAAGCGCGGCGCGCTGCACCCTTCGATGTAATGCACCTGGCTGCCCTCGTCTGCAATGATGAGTGTGCGCTCAAACTGGCCGAACCTTTCCGCATTTATCCGGAAGTATGCCTGCAGCGGGATTTCCACCTTGATTCCTTTGGGCACGTAAATAAAACTCCCGCCGCTCCATACTGCGCTGTTGAGCGCAGCGAACTTGTTGTCATTGAAAGGCACCACTTTGCCAAAATGCTCCCTGACAATTTCAGGGTGCTGCCTTAGGCCCTCATCCATCGATAAAAATACCACCCCCTTCGCCTCAAGCTCGCTGCGTATTTTGTGGTACATGACTTCAGAGTCATACTGTGCCCCCACCCCTGCAAGCATTTTCCTCTCCGCTTCCGGAATGCCGAGGCGCTCGAAAGTGTTTTTGACGTCCTGCGGCACCTCTTCCCAGCTCTTGCCGCCTTCCTGCGAGGCCTTCATGTAGTATGTGATGTCATCAAAATTGATCGCGCCAAGGTCGGCCCCCCATTGCGGCATCGGCTTTTGCCTGAATGTCTCAAGTGCCCTGAGGCGAAAATCCAGCATCCATTTGGGCTCCCCTTTCACCTCTGATATTTTGCGCACCACTTCCTCACTCAGGCCTTTTTCCAGCACGATTTCATAATTTTTTGTGCTGTAGTGAAAATCGTATCTGGAATAGTCCGTGTGCGCTATTGCCCTCTCCTTGGCGCGGTTCATTTTCCCGCCTTCTGCACTATCGCCCGATAGCCGGTTTTTTCGACTTTTTCGGCAAGCTCTGCCCTGCCTTCCTTCACGATCCTTCCGTCATGCATGATATGCACGAAATTTGGCTTAAGGTGGCCCAGAATGCGGTTGTAGTGCGTGATCACGAGCGCGCTGAAATTTTCTGACCTCATCTTGCCCACGGCACTGCACACAAACTTGAGCGAATCAATGTCCAGGCCTGAATCCGTTTCATCAAGCACTGCCATCTGCGGCTTTAGCACCATCATCTGCAATATTTCCGCCCTCTTTTTCTCCCCGCCTGAAAATCCCACATTGAGCTCGCGCTCAATGAAATCTTGGGGCAGATGCAGCTGCTCTGCAGCCTCATTCATTTTATCCCGAAGTGCGACAACGCCGGTCACTTCAAGCGGGTGCTGCGCCCTGTATGCTGCCAGCAAAAATTTGCTCAATGATAGGCCTGCTATCTCAAACGGGTACTGGAATGAGAGGAACATGCCAAGGTTTGCCCTCTGCGCGCTATCAAGCGAGAGGATGCTCTTGCCCCGAAATCTGATGTCCCCTTTTGTTATTTTGTATTTGGGGCTGCCAAATATTATATTTGAAAGGGTGCTCTTGCCCGAGCCGTTTGGCCCCATGAGCGCGTGTATTTCCCCCCGCCCGACCGAAAGGTTTACCCCTTTGAGTATCTCCTTGCCCTCAGTTTCTGCGTGCAGGTTTTTTATCTCAAGCAGTGCATTTGCCACGAATGTGCCTCCTTAGATGTTGGCTGGCGCCTGTATATTGTTTTGGGCCAGTATTTCCCCTGATGCATCAAATTCCCTGCACACGACGCACATCTTGTCAAACCCTTTCTCAGATTGCATCAGCATGTCTGCCATTGTACGGATTTTTCCAAGGTCGTGGTCATTGAACTGGTGGTTTCCGCCGCGCTTGCGCTTTAGGTACTGGCACACCGCTGCTTCAGTAAGCCCGAGCTTTCCCGCAACGACTTTGCGCGAGATCTTTTTCGTGTTTATGAGGTATGTTGCTATTTCTCTGCGTACTGCCGGCAATACGTGCCAGCTTATTATTTCACATGGGAATGTTAGTGGCATAGAATAGTACCTCCCTTCAAAATGCCTAACATATTAACAATCGTTAAATCCTTTTTTAATTGTATTGGTATTAAGCTGCTTATATAAGGGTTGAACCTCTTTTATTGTAATATTGGGCAAAAGCCTCTCAGCGCAGGGATATTTTAAAGTCTTTTGTCGTAAATTTTATTATGAGCAAACTTAGCGATATGAAAAAGGCGAAGGAAAAAGCAGGCCGCTTTGGCTGGCTCTATAACCTTCTTGCAATAATTTTCATTGTTGCGCTCGTTGGCCTTATTTACATGGCGTTCTTTTCAGGCAGCCCTTCTTTTGACATGGCAAAACTTGAATCTGCAGGCCACCATGCAGGCAGCCCCTTGGCAAAAGTGCATATTGTGGAATTCTCGGATTTTGAGTGCCCCGCATGCGGAGTTGCTTATGGGACGCTTGAGCGTGTGAAGCAGGATTTTAACAGCGACATATATCTTACCTACCGCCATTTTCCCCTCTCAGCCCTCCATCCGTTTGCACAAAAGGCTGCGGAGGCTTCTGAGTGCGCTGCCGAGCAGGGGAAGTTTTGGGAAATGCACGGCCAGCTGTTTGAAAACCAGCAGGCGCTGGCCGCAAGTGATCTCAGGCAATATGCATCAGGCCTTGGGCTGGATGTTGACCAGTTCAGTTCATGCCTCGATTCAGGCAAATATGCCCCAATAGTCGCCTCAGACTACTCGGCAGGCATCGGGGTGGGAGTTGATTCCACCCCCTCTTTTTTCATTAATGGGAAGAAATACGGCAATCTCACTTATGAGCAGTTCAGGTCCGTAATCGAGAATGCGCGCTGATTTTTTTCATCTGGCCTTCTTTCCTATTGAAGGCTTGCTGTGTTGCATAATTACGGAAANNTTGGGAGTTATGCAACAGGGCATGAAGGCTAAGCAAACAATTTGGATTATAATACTTTTCTGGTTCGATCTTATACATTTCCTATGGAGGGATTATTCTGGCAGATTCCACGACATCAGATAACGCTTCGGCACTATTTTTGCCCGCAAGCGTAATAATAGCAACACTTATACTTTCAGCCACAATCTTCATGGTCGGCGGCGACATCAGCAAGCAGATTTCACTTGTAAAGCTTACAGGTTCAACTGATGGCAGCCCGAACAACAACGGCAACAACAATGGCAACACCGATGGCACCGGCAATGGTGATGACGGGCCCCTCGTTCCTGCAAAGCTCGATCTTGCAAATTTATCGGCAGGCTCTGCTGTTTCGGGCAGCGCCGGCGCGAAGGTCACAATAATCGAATTTTCGGATTTCCAGTGCCCGTTT